>JAEEIC010000262.1 GCA_016281165.1 Bacillota bacterium
AGGCCCCGAGGCGGGCGGAAAAGGCCTCGATTCCAAGATAGAGTCCTTCAAGGGCATGATGAAAGAGGTCAGGGAGCGCTTCCCGCAGGCGAAGGTCTTCGCCACGACCCTGCGCGAGGTGGTCTCCGCCAACCTCAACAACTGGGGCGCGATACTGCTCGCTGACGGCAGAGTCTACGTCGAAGAGCCACGTCCCATAGACATACTCGACAGGATAGGGGGTGGAGACGGCTTCACCGGCGGCCTGCTCTACGCCATGATCTCGGGAAAGGACCCGGCTGACTGGATCAAGTTCGCCTGGGCGGCCGGCGCGATGGCGGCGGGCTCGCTCAACGATTACGCCGAGCCCCAGGACGAGAAGCAGCTGCTCGATATCTACGCCGGCAACGCGAGAGTGCAGAGATGACGGAAAAGGAAGGAAAGATGAAAAAAGCGGACATAGGCCTGATAGGCCTCGCGGTGATGGGCGAGAACCTCGTCCTCAATATGGAATCAAAAGGCTTTACGGTCGCGGTCTTCAATCGTACCGTGAGCAGGGTCGACGATTTTATGAACGGCCGCGGCAAAGGTAAGAACATCACCGGCTGCGGGAGCCTCGAGGAGCTCGTCCAAAGCCTCGAAAAGCCCCGCAAGGTATTCCTCATGGTCAAGGCGGGAGAAGCCGTCGACAGCATGATAGAAAGGCTCCTGGGGCTGCTTGAGGAAGGCGACGTCATCATCGACGGCGGCAATTCCAGGTACACCGACACCATGAGAAGGACTGAATGGGTCGAGTCTAAGGGCCTGCTCTACATAGGCACCGGCGTCTCCGGCGGAGAAGAAGGTGCCCTGACCGGTCCCAGCATGATGCCGGGCGGCTCTCCCGCCGCCTGGGAGCTGGTAAGACCCATCTTCCAATCCATCTGCGCCAAGGCCCCCGACGGCTCTCCCTGCTGCGAATGGGTGGGCGAGAACGGGGCCGGCCATTTCGTCAAGATGGTCCACAACGGCATCGAGTACGGCGACATGCAGCTGATCTGCGAGTCTTACCAGCTGATGAGAGACCTTCTGGGCATGAGCAACGGCGAGATGCACGAGGTCTTCAAAGGCTGGAACGAAGGCGAACTCAAGTCCTATCTCATCGAGATCACCGCCGACATCCTGGCGTATAAGGACGAAAAGGGCGAATACGTCGTCGATCACATCCTCGACAGGGCGGGTCAGAAGGGTACCGGCAAGTGGACGGCCATCTCGGCCCTCGACGAGGGCGTCCCTCTCACGCTCATAGGCGAGGCTGTCTTCGCCAGATGCCTTTCCGCCATGAAGGACGAGCGCGTCAAGGCTTCCGCCGAGTTCGGAAAGTCCGCTTCTCCCTTTGAGGGAGACAGGGCCGCCTTCATCGAAAACGTGAGAAAAGCCCTCTACGCGGCCAAGATCATCTCCTACGCCCAGGGGTATACGCTGATGAGATCCGCCGCCGCCACCTACGGCTGGAACCTCAATTACGGCGGCATCGCCCTGATGTGGAGGGGAGGCTGCATAATCAGATCGGTCTTCCTGGGCAAGATCAAGGAAGCCTACGACAAGGATCCCGCCCTCGAGAACCTGCTCCTCGATCCCTATTTCAAGGAGACAGTGAAGGAGCTGGTCCCGGCCTGGAGAAGGGTAGTCGCGAACGCGGCCCTCTGCGGAATACCTCTCCCCGCCATGAGCTCCGCCCTGAACTACTTCGACGCCTATACCAGCGAGGATCTGCCCGCCAATCTGCTGCAGGCGCAGAGGGATTATTTCGGCGCCCACACCTACGAGAGGAAGGACAGCCCGCGCGGCGTCTTCTTCCACACCAACTGGACCGGCCGCGGCGGCGATACCACGGCGAACACCTATACAGTTTAACGAAAGGACATCAAGATGAGTTTCAGTTTCGGGACCGATCTTCGCGGCAAGGTCGCCGTCATCACCGGAGCGGGCGGGGTGCTCTGCTCGGTATTCTCCAGGACTCTGGCCGAGGCCGGAGCCAAAGTAGCGCTCATAAACCGCAGCGGCGAGTCGATCGAAAAGCTGGCGGCCGAGCTCAACGCCGAAGGCTGCACCGCCAGGCCTTACAAATGCAACGTTCTGGACAAGGAGGGACTTGAGGCCGTGAGGCTGCGCGTGCTCGAAGAGCTGGGCCCCTGCGACATCCTCATAAACGGAGCCGGAGGGAATTCCCCCATGGCTTCCACCGACATGGAGTACTACGACGCGGAAGCGGTCAAAAACGGGGTCAAGAGCTTCTTCGATCTCAGCGAAGAGGGCATCAAGGCCGTGTTCGAGCTCAATTTCCTCGGCGCTCTGCTCACCACCCAGGTCTTCGCCCGCGACATGCTGGGGAGGAAGGGCTGCACCGTCATCAATATCTCCTCGATGAACGCCTATACTCCTCTCACCAAGATACCCGCCTACTCGGGAGCCAAGGCCGCGGTCTCCAACTTCACCCAGTGGCTGGCCGTGCACTTCAGCCGCGAGGGCATCAGGGTCAACGCCATCGCCCCCGGCTTCTTCTCCACGAAGCAGAACGCGTCCCTGCTCTGGAACGCGGACGGCACTCCCACCGCCAGGACCGGCAAGATACTGGCAGCTACGCCTTTGGGCCGCTTCGGAAAGCCCGAGGAACTGAACGGGGCGCTGATGTTCCTCGTGAACGAGGAGGCCTCCGCTTTCGTTACCGGCGTCGTGATCCCCGTCGACGGCGGTTTCTCCGCTTACAGCGGCGTTTAGAGCCTTACAGGAGCATACATGCAGGATATATATAAGAGAGCCGGCTCGGCGGAAGGCCTGAGCGCCGGCGAGATCGACGAGGTCCTCCTTGAGACGCTGGATGGAAGAAAGCTCGGTAATGTGCTCATACTCCCCCCGGATTTCTCGAGATTCCACTCCAACGCCGGATATATAACGCGCTTTTATTATAAGCACCTCACCGCTCTGGGCGTGAACGTCGACGTCCTGCCCGCGCTGGGCACCCACGTCCCGGTATCGAAGGAGCAGTGGGACGTCATGTACGCCGGCATCCCCTATGAAAAGATGCTGGTGCACGACTGGCGGCACGGGGTCGTGAGACTGGGCGAGGTGCCCGGAGACTTTATCGAGAAGGTCAGCGAAGGCATATGGAAGGATCCCGTCGACGTCGAGGTCAGCCGCTTCCTGACGGATGCAAAGTACGATCTCATCATCTCGGTCGGGCAGGTGGTCCCTCATGAGGTCATAGGCATGGCCAATCACGCCAAGAATATCTTCGTGGGCGTGGGCGGCAGCGATATGATCAGCAAGTCGCACATGATAGGGGCCGTCTACGGCATGGAGAGGATGATGGGGCGCGAGAACACTCCCGTGCGCCTCATCTTCGACTACGCCTTCGAGCATTTTCTGAAAGACCTGCCCATACTCTTCGTGCTCACCGTCACCACCGCTCCCGGGGGAGCCATCAGGACCCACGGAATTTTTGCCGGAGAGGGCAGGGAATGCTTCAGCGAGGCGGTCAGGGAGGCGCGAAAGCGCAATATCGATTTCGTCGATGAGCCGATGAAAAAGTGCGTCGTCTTCCTCGATCCTTCGGAGTTCAGGAGCACCTGGATAGGCAACAAGGCGATATACAGGACCCGCATGGCCATGGCCGACGGAGGGGAGCTCATAGTGATGGCTCCCGGCGTCGAGCGCTTCGGCGAGGATCCCGAGGTGGATGTGCTGATACGCAAATACGGTTATACCGGCAGGGAGCACATACTCGAGGAATTCAAAATGCCCGAGAACCAGGATCTGCGCGACAACATGAGCGCCGCCGCCCATCTGATACACGGCTCCGCCGACGGGCGCTTCACTGTGACCTACGCGGTCAGGGAGATATCTCAGGAGGAGATCGCTTCCGTGGGCTTTAAGAGCGCTTCCTACGACGAGCTGGCGAAAAAGTACGATCCGGCGAAGCTCGCGTACGGCCTCAACGAGGTCGACGGCGAGCAGATATACTACATCCCCAATCCGGCCCTGGGCCTTTGGATCGACAGGAACAGGTTTACCGAATAACTATACAGTAAACTATACTGAGGAATCAAGCTTTACACAACATGCTCGTAAGAGAGAAGAACGACCTCGGCGTCATCACCGTAAACAGCATAACGCTCGATCAGCTGATCGCGCACGCCCTCGAGCCCTATAAAGGCAGCGTCTGGCTGGCCAATTACAAGGGCCCGTCTTCCGAGACCCTCATCAAGGTCGGAGGATATGAGGCCATCGCCGAAAGGAACTTCCGGATGAACGGCGACAGGCTCTACGTGCGCCTGTACCTGCTCATCAGCTTCGGCAAGAGCATAAGGAGCATCTGCCGCGAGATAATAGACCAGCTCGCTTCCGATATCGAGCAGTGCCTGCAGATACCTCTGCACGACATCGAGATCGTGGTGACCGGCGTGGTATCAAAAAAGATCGCTCCCAGGCACATCGTATACAGTTACAGGATGTTCAAGACCTCCGATCAGTTCAGAAAAGATGAGATCCAAGAGCGTGACCCTGCTTAAGGGCGTTGGCCCCAAAAAAGCGCAGAGCCTGGAGAAGCTCGGCATCAGAACGCTGGAAGACCTGGTGAGGACCTATCCCAGGAGCTACGAGGACAGGCGGTCGCCGAAGGCGGTCTCTTCGCTCACAGACGGCGAGAAGGCCCTGGTCAGGGCGAGAGTCCTTCTGGTGACCAAGGGCAGGGGCTTCGGCAGGAACAGGACCCTGAGGATACTGGCTGAAGACAGCAGCGGCAGGCTTGAGGTCCTCTTTTTTCACGCCGCCTATCTTGACAAGGCCTTCAGGTCCGGAAATGAGTACTTCTTTTTCGGCAAGGTGAAGAACGAGAACGGCAGGATCACCATGTTCCAGCCCGATTTCGGCGGCGGCGCGGACGGCGCGGAGGGCATACTTCCGGTCTATTCGCTCTCCAAAGGTGTCTCCCAGAAGGACATGAGATCTTACATGGCCCAGGCCCTGGAGCTCCTTAAGGATCAGCCCGAGCCTCTTCCCGCTTCGGTCATCGAAAAAAGGGGGCTGGCTCCGCTCTCCCGCGCGCTCGGCAGCATCCATTTCCCCGAGAACGAGTCCGCCTACAAGATCGCCCGCTACAGGCTGATATACGAAGAATTCTTCTGTCTCAGGTCCGCTCTGCTGCTCTCAAAGGATCGCTTCGGCCAGGGAAGAGAGGGCAGGAGCGTCGTCTCCGGCGGTTCCGTCAGGTTCGTATCCGCTCTTCCTTACGAGCTCACGTCTGCGCAGAAGCGCTGTCTGGACGAGATACTCAAGGATATGGCAGGAACCAGGGCCATGAACAGGCTGCTCCAGGGCGACGTCGGCAGCGGCAAGACCGCGGTCGCGGCGGCGGCCCTCGCCGAAGCGGCGGGAGCGGGACTGCAGGCCGCCTTCATGGCTCCCACCGAGATCCTGGCGAGGCAGCACTTCGAGAATCTCAGCCGCTGGTTCGGGCCTCTGGGCATCAGGACCGACATCCTCATCGGCTCGCTCACCGCCTCCGAAAGGAAAAAGGCCCTCGAAAGGATAGCCTCGGGCGAGACCGACGTCGTCGTCGGCACGCACGCCGTGATCTCGGAGGGCGTCGTTTTCCACGATCTCGCCCTGGTCATCACCGACGAGCAGCACCGCTTCGGCGTCAACCAGAGAAAGAAGCTGAATCAAAAAGGCGAGAATCCCGACGTACTGGTCATGACCGCGACTCCCATCCCCAGGACCCTGGCCGTCGTACTCTACGGCGACCTCGACGTTTCGGTCATAGACGAGCTGCCGCCCGGCAGGATCCCCATCAAGACTCTGAGCTACACGGAGCAGAGCCGGCGCGAGGCCTACCGCCTGATGCTGGACGAGCTCAAGAAGGGCAGGCAGGCCTATATAGTCGCTCCCTATATCGAGGATCCCGACAGCCGCGAGGGAAGATCGGCCGAAGGCCTTTACGCCGAGTTCAGGAAGGAGCATCCGGATATAAGCTGCGGCCTGGTCCACGGCCTGCTCAAGCAGTCTGAAAAGGACGAGGTGATGGAGGCCTTCAAAAGAGGGGATATCTCGGTCCTCATCGCCACCGTGGTCATCGAGGTCGGCATAGACGTTCCTAACGCGAGCGTGATGATCATCGAGGATTCGGAGCGCTTCGGCCTTGCCCAGCTGCACCAGCTCAGGGGCCGCGTGGGCAGAGGCGGATACCTCTCATACTGCCTGCTGATACTGGGCGAGGCGCAGGAGATCGCGAGACAGAGGGCGGAGATACTCTGCGGCTCGAGCGACGGCTTTTATATCGCCGAGAAGGATCTCGACATGAGAGGCCCGGGCGAGCTCTTCGGCTTCAGGCAGCACGGCCTGCCCCAGCTCTCGCTCGCCGATCCCGCCAGGCATCTGGAGGTCGCGAGAAGAGCGGGAGAAGACGCCGCCGAGCTGCTCGCCGCCGATCCGGGCCTGGAAAAGCCCGAAGATAAAGCCTTCGGCAAACTGCTCAGAGAAAAGTTCACCGGGGCGGACGTCCTCACGCTTTAACGAGATCCCGGCAGGATATATTCACCGCCCCGCAGGCGCCGCGGCTATTTCACACGCGGGCTTTATAAAGAAGCCCGGAAGTGATATAATAAATAAAATGTCTGCTCTTTCCGGGCGGCAGAGCCCGTGAGAACGATCAGATCCTCTCATTTTACGCAAGAAAAAGGTCCAGACTGATATGGAAAACAAAAGCCTTAAGGAATTCACCGCC
>JAEEIC010000263.1 GCA_016281165.1 Bacillota bacterium
ATGAAGGGGGCGATCAGGCCGCCGAGGTTGGAGCCGCCGCCGGCGCAGCCGATGATCATGTCGGGCTTGACGCCGTACTTGTCGAGCGCCGCCTTGGTCTCGAGGCCGATGACGCTCTGGTGCAGCAGCACCTGATTGAGGACGCTCCCCAGGACGTAGCGGTAGCCGGGCGTCCCGACGGCGGTCTCGACGGCCTCGGAGATCGCGCAGCCCAGGCTGCCCGTGGTGCCGGGATGGGCCTCGAGTATCCAGCGCCCTATCTGCGTGGTCGTCGAGGGGGAGGGAGTGACGTCCGCCCCGTAGGTCCTCATGACCTCGCGCCTGAAGGGTTTCTGTTCATAAGAGACCTTGACCATGAAGACCTTGCAGTCGAGGCCGAAATACGAGCAGGCCATGGAGAGAGCGGTGCCCCACTGCCCGGCGCCGGTCTCGGTGGTCACTCCCTCGAGGCCCTGCTTCTTCGCGTAATATGCCTGGGCGATGGCCGAGTTGAGCTTGTGCGAACCGCTGGTGTTGTTGCCCTCGAACTTGTAGTAGATGCGGGCGGGAGTATCCAGGGCCTTCTCAAGGCAGTAGGCCCTGACCAGGGGCGACGGCCTGTACATCTTGTAGAAGTCATATATCTCCTGCGGGATCTCGAAATACCTCGTGTCGTTGTCGAGCTCCTGCTTCACCAGTTCCTCGCAGAACACGCCGGAGAGCTCCTCGGGCTTCATGGGCTCGAGAGTCGCGGGGTTGAGAAGCGGAGCCGGCTTGTTCTTCATATCGGCTCTTAAGTTGTACCAGGCTCTGGGCATCTCGTCTTCCGAAAGATAAATTTTGTAGGGTATAGCGCTCATGGTGTTCTCCTTTCCGGGCTCTTCGATGCCCATGCGCTCTTCCCGGCGGAGAGAGCTCCGCTTCCCGCCGGAAATAAAAAGGACGGCACAGATCATTCTGTGCCGCCCGACTTAACGGTTTGGTATGGATCTTCGTCCTACCGCTTTTCCATCACGAAATGACCTGCCATCGACTATCTCAATGGAAGGCGCCACCAGGAAAATACTGCGGTAAGCTTAAGGGATCTCATCGTTTCTCCTCTTCGTTTCAGTAAACTTATATGTGACTATACCACTGCCGCTTCAGTGTGTCAATGCGCGGGAGCGTCTTCAATTGACTGAAACTCAGTCAATTAACTGCCCGCTTTTTCTCTCCGCCATGATCTTCGCGATCTCGTCGCGGCGCTTCACCTTGGCGGTGGTGGTCTTTATCATAGGCTCGTCGGTCACGATGAGGTTCTTGATGTGCTTGTACTGGGGGAGATTATCGTTTATGCGGTCGAGATCCGCCCTCACCTTTTCTTCGATCCGCTCTTTGGACAGAGGCTCCCCGTCCCCATCCGTCATGGCCTCGGGATGATAGACGAGCTTGACCCAGAGGGCCAGGTCGTTGTCGTCTCCGCCTCTGGAGCGCGGCAGGCCGAAGACCATGACCTCGGCGGTATAGGGGAGAGCCTCGAAGAGGGCCTCGAGCTCTTCGGGATAGACGTTCTTGCCGTTCTTCAGCACGATGACGTTCTTTTTGCGGCCGCAGAGGAAGATGAAGCCCTCGTCGTCGATGCGGGCGAGGTCGCCCGTGTAGAGCCAGCCGTCCTTAAGGACCTTTTCGGTCTCCGCGGGATCGTCCATGTAGCCCAGCATCACGTTGCCGCCCCTGGCGATGAGCTCGCCTATGCCGCCCTCGCCGACGTCCGCCAGCCTTATATCTACCGAAGGCATGGCCCGGCCCACGGAACCGGCCTTCCTGTTCATCTTGTTCTCGGCGGCGAGCACCGGGGCGGACTCTGTCATGCCGTAGCCCTGGAGCGATTCTATGCCTATCTCGCGAAGCCCGGTCGCGGTGGCGGGATCGAGGGCGGAGGCGCCGCTGATCATGAGCCTCAATGACCCTCCCAGCTGCTGGTGGACCTCCCTGAAGAGCCTTCTCCTGACGTCTATATGGAGCTTGAGCAGGATATTCGATACGCGCACGGCCTTTCTGAAGACCGCTTCTTTGCCGCTCTTCACGACCGACTGAATGATCTTTTTGTACAGGGCCTCGATGAGCAGAGGTACGCAGACGAAGACCGAGATGTGGTATTCGACCAGGTTCCTCTGGATGTACTTGAGGCCGTCGCAGAAGGCGGTGGCGGCCCCGGCGTTGAGCATGACCAGCTGGCCGGTGCTGCCGAAGCTGTGATGGAAGGGCAGGAAGGCCATATTGGTGTCTGTCGGCAGGATCTCCTCCGCCGTGCCCATGTCGTAGAGATTGATCAGTATGTTGCTCTGCGAGAGCATGACGGCCTTGGCGTTGGCGGTCGTGCCCGAGGTGAAGAGTATGACGGCTGCCTTCCCGGGGTCTATGGGCAGGCTGTCGTAGGAAAGATCGCCCGCGTTTCTCAAAGCCCTGCCCTCAAGAGAGATGTCCTTCATCGAGAGGGAGCCTTCCGCCCCCTGCATCAGTACGCGGGCAGGCGCTTTATCGAGCTCTCCGGCCGCCCTTTCGATCAGCGGCAGCCTCTCCCTGTCGCAGATGACGAGATCGGCCCCGCTCCTTTTAAGGGACATCAGGAGCTCGTCGTAAGGCAGGTTCTTGTCCAGAGGGACGGCGACGCCGCCTCCGCACAGGACCGCCAGATAGGCGACGACCCACTCGTAGCAGTTGACGCCGGTGATGGCGATCCTTTTATCCGCCAGTCCCCTGCCCCTGAGCCCGCTGCCGAAGGCCTCGACGTCGTCGCAGAAGCGCCCGTAGCTTATATCCTCATAAGCGACCTCTTTGCCGTTCTTATGCTTGAGCACGAAAGCCCTGCGGTCCGCGTACCTTTCGCGCAGGCTGAAAAGATACGCCCTGAAGTCGCCGTAGAGCTCGCTCTTGAGTATGCGGTCCAGTTTCGCGGCCTGTTCTCTCAATTGTCAGTCCTCCGTATATCGCCGGCGGCGCGTCTGAAAGCGCGCGTCATATCATAAGTGTTCATTTACATATAGTTTTCATGACCACCTAATGTGATCATCCCGACGATATTAACATCTCTCGCATTGTATGTCAAGTGCGGTATTGGTCCGCTCTTTAAGCATAAAAAGACCGGCGCGCGCGGCGCCGGTCGATGATACTTTTCCTAGAGCGCGGAGGGAGTCTCGGGAGTGCCCGTCATCATCAGGGCGATGAGCATGCCCATCTGCACGCACTTGTAGTAATCCTTGATGTACATGTTCTCGTTCAGCTGGTGGGCGGTGCTGCCGATGTTCATCCCTCTGGGCACGAACTGCCTGCCGATGCAGATCGAGGGGATGCCGTGGGCGATGCCGTAGCTGGCGTTGGTGCAGCCGCCGTTGCCGAAGGCCGGCTCGGTGTCGTACTGCTCGCAGAGATGGTACATGGCCTGGCAGAGATTGCCGTTGATGTCGCCTGAGCCCGCGGGAGCGGTGGCCAGGTATTTCCTCTCCCAGCTGATGGCGTCCTTGCCCCAGCGGGCCTGTTCCTCGTCGCAGGCCTCCTGGATGCAGCGGGCGATCTCGTCGTCCAGCCTTGCCAGCTCCTCCTCGGAGTTGGAGCGTATATTGTACTTGATCACGGTGGTGCCGGCGATGGCGTGGATGCCGGCGTCGTTGCCCGCGTGGAAGTTGGAGACGCAGAATATGGTCCAGGGATCCTCCGGGACCCTGAGCTCCGCGATCTTGGCGACCGCTCTGGCCGCGGCGTTGAGGGAATTGGAGATCTTGCCGAACATGCCGGCCGCGTGGCCGTCCCTGCCGCGGAAGGTGACCTCGACCGTCCTCATGCCGGTGGCCTGATAGGTGATGCCGTTCATGCGGCCGCCGTCGATGGCGACGAGGCAGTCGACCTCCTCGTGGTGGTCGTTCATGAAGTCTCTCATGCCGCCCAGCATGCCTATGCCCTCTTCTCTGGGAGTGGCGGTGAAGATGAGATCGCCCTTAGTTCTGACGCCGGCGGCGTTGAGAGCCCTGAGCATGCCCAGCTCCATGGCCAGGGCCGCGGTGTCGTCTCCCACGCCGGGAGCGTAGAGATAATCGCCCTCGCGCTTTACTTCCTTGACCGTGCCCTCGGGGAAGACCGTGTCCATGTGGCCGTCGACGACCACGGTGGGGCCTCCGCCCGTGCCTTTCCTGGTGCCGTAGACGACCAGGTTCTTGTCGATGGTGACGTTCTCAAGGCCCAGCTCGGTGAAGCGGGCCGCCATGTACTGGGCCCTCTTGTGCTCGTGGAAGGTCGGGGCCTCGATCAGGGTCATCTCTATGAGCTGGTCGATATCGTTCTTCTCGTCCTCTTCGGCGAACTGCAGGGCCTTCTGCACGTCGTCCTGGGCGCTGAGGCTCAGATAAGTCTTTTTGATCTCGTCGGAGACTTTGTATTCCATCGCTATCCTCCCTTAATCCTTGACGACCAGCCTGCCCGAGATCTCTCTGTCGAGGTTGGTATTGGCCAGCATGTACTCTTCGAGTATGCTGCGGCAGCTGGTGCTCACTATGTGGGGCTTCCTGTTCTCCGCCACCTCGCTGAAGGGCACATGGAAGTCCGCGTCGAAATTGTTGTAGTGGAAGCCCTGCAGGCCCACGCTGTAGACCTTTTCGTCCTCGATGGGAGCGCCGCCGAAATCGAAGCGCTCGAACTCGTGGGTCGTGCGGTCATACGTGACGTTGAGGCCCTCGGAGAACTGGAAGAACTCGTTGTGCATGCCCTGCCAGACCTCGTCCCTCACCATGTACTTTATCATGCGCTTGAGCTGGGAGCCCTTGATATAGAAGCACCAGGCGGGATCGTCGTAGGGGAAGGCCTCGACCAGGTCGCCGTAGGTCACTATGGGCCCCATCTTCTCGGATCTTAAGGAGCCCGAGCCCAGCAGGAAGATGTCTATGCCCAGGCTCTCCATCAGCATGTCGGCGAACAGGCCGCCCAGGGCGGTCTCCTGCTCTCTGCAGGGGTGCGTGAGCTGGCGCCTGAAGCGGGTGATGACGCGGTTGTATTTGGCGTCGGTGGTCTTCTTGAAGCCCGAGATGAGCTCCTCTATCCTCTCGTCTCTGGGGCAGTGCGTATCGTCGATGGGTATGGCCTTCCAGGTGTAGCTGTCGACGCTGTTGGTGTCGGTATCGACCATGATGTCGAAGCGTCCGATCTGGTCGGTCCCGGTCCCGGCCTGCACGATGAGCACCCCGTTGACCTCGGCCGGCTCGTCGAGGAAGGTGTGGCTGTGGCCTCCGATTATGACGTCGACGCCCCAGGCGGGATCGAGCATGGCGGCCAGCTTCTTGTCCTCCTCAAAGCCTATGTGGGTCAGCAGGACGGTGAAATCGATATCGACGGAGTTATAGGCGTTGCAGATCTTGCCGACCTCTTCCGCGGCCTCCCTCACGTCGACGACGGAGCCTATGAGGCCCTCGTTCTTGGTCTGCGACATGACCTCCTCGGTCAGGATGCCGATGAAGAGTATCTTCATGCCGTCGCGCTCGAGTATCACGTGGGGCTTGAAGAGCCTGGCGTTGTTGGTCGTGATGTGCAGGTTGGCGTTGATGATGGGGAACTGGGCGCACTTCTCGATGAAGAGAAGATGGGCGAGGCCGTAGTCGGTCTCATGATTGCCCAGGGTCACCACGTCGGGGGAGAGCATGTTCATGATCTCCACGGTCGAGAGCCCCAAAAACTCCGAGTCTATGACCGAGCCTCTGAACATATCGCCCGCGATGCAGTAGATGGTGTTGGGCTCTTCTTCCCTCACCTTGTTGATGTAGCCCGAGAGCATCGAGACGCCGCCTACAAGCTTCTCGTCGACCTGCTCCTGCAGGAAGTCTCCGTGCATGTCGTTGGAATGAAGGATGACGAGCTTCTTGAGATTCTTTTCCTTTTCCATGTTTGCCGTCCTTTCCTTACGACTGGGTTATGGGCGCTCCGCAATATTCGCACCGGCCCTCGCTGTCTGGGATGGTAGTGGCCCCGCAGAAGGGGCAGACCACAGCGGTCTTGGGAGCGGCGGCGCTGACGGCCTTGTCGACCTTTTCCAGCACGGCCCGCTTTATCTCCTCAGCCGCCCTCATGTATTCGTTGTACTTGGCGTTGGACCTGGGATCTCCCTTGGAGACCGTGACATTGTTCGCTCTCTGCACGGGAGGCATATTGCCCGCGGGCCTGCCGCCGGAAGGACCGCCGCCCACGCCGCTGCCCGAGGAGCCGCCGCCGTGGAAGGAGGAGGTGCTGGGCCTGTTGAAGGCCGGGGCGCCGGGCCTGGCGAAGCCCATGGCCGCGCTCACGACCGGCTCCACCACCACGGTGGAGGGATTGACCTTGAACCTCATGGAGCTGAACCAGGGGTTGTCCACGCTGATCTCGGCGTAGATATCGTATCTGGCGTTGTAGCGGGGAGGATCGTAGCTCACGCTCTTGCCCTCGGCGTCCTTGGTCCTGATCTCCTCCCTGCCCTCGCTGATCTCTATGGAGCAGCCGGTGACGTCGGCGTAATCGATGACGTCGGGGTTGGAATTCTTCCAGTTGGAGCTTGAGCTAACGATGAGCCGGCCGGCCCTGTCGTCGAACATGACCTTGGTGTCGTATCCCAGGGTGCGGACCGGGTCGAAGGCAGCCACTTTGGCCTTATTGGCCTCTCTGTATTCAAGCTGGCGCTTGATATCCTCCACGGTGCTCTGCCTGCGTTCCGAGAACCAGGGCGAGAGCTTGGCGGCGCAGTCCTTGCAGAGATTGCCGTCGTCCAGCTTCCTGTTGCCGAAGACTCCTATCTTCTCTCCGCACACGCTGCAGAATTTCTTATCAAAAAGTCCCATAGCATTTCTCCTTGCAAAATATCAAAGGCAGGCCCCGCGACTGAGCAGGGCCCGCCGTCAAAACGAGCTTAAGGTCTGGGCTTTCCGCAGTTGCTGCAGAATCTGCCCTTGTTCACGGTGCCGCACTCGCAGGTCCATTCGGCCGCGGGTCTGGGCTTGCCGCAGTTGCTGCAGAAGTTCCCGGTGTTGACGGTGCCGCATTCGCAGGTCCACTCGGCGGAGACCGCGGGAGCCGGCTTGGGCTTGCCGCAGTTGCTGCAGAACTTGCCGGTGTTCACGGTGCCGCACTCGCAGGTCCAGGATCCGGCCGCCGGAGCCTGGGGCTGGGCGGGCTGGTAGCCCTGCTGGGCCTGTTGCTGCTGGACCATTCCCGCCATGGTGTTGAGAGCGCTCGATCCGGCGCCCTGAGCCACATTGAGGCCCATGAAGCCGACGGCGGCTCCGCCCGCGTTATTGGCGGCATTCTGCATCGCCTGGCCGTAGGAACCGGTCATATAGGCCATGCCCATGGTCGGATCCTTGAAGGAGGCGACCTTCTGCAGCTCCTTGATCATGGCCTCGTCCTCTTCGGTCGCCCTGATGCTTGATACGCCGAAGGAGACGATCTCGATGCCGCGCAGGTCTCTCCACTTGTCGGAGAGCACGTCGTTGAGCACGCTGCCCATGGTCTCAGCGTGGCCGGGCAGGGCGCTGTAGCGGATGCCCATCTCGCTGATCCTGGCGAAGGCGGGCTGCAGGGCGGTCAGAAGCTCGCTCCTCATCTGGCCCGCCATGCGCTCGATGGTGTAGGCGGAGGTCACGTTGCCGCCGCAGACGTTGGTGTAGAAGAGCAGCGGGTTGGTGATCTTGATGGAATACTCGCCGAAGCAGGTGACGTTGACGTCGATATCGATGTTGGCTCTCTGGTCGACGACCCTGAAGGGGACGGGATTGGGAGTGCCGTACTTGTTGCCGAACTGCTCCTTGGTGTTGAAATAGTAGACTCTCTGATCCTTGGGAGCTTCGCCGCCGTAGGTGAAACGCTTGCCGATGTTCTGGAACACGGCCTTGATATTGGCGCTGAGCTTGCCTCCGTCGAAGAGCGAGGGCTCGGTGGACATATCGTAGGTGTATTCGCCGGGGTCGGCGCAGTAATCGACGACCTGGCCGTTGTCCACGATGAGCATGCATTGCCCGTCGGCGACCACGATGCCGGAGCCGTTGGTTATGATATTGTCATCGCCGTAGTTGGAGGAACGGCTGCCCCTCTTCTTCTGGCCCCTTACGGCCAGTACCCCGTCGGGAAGGGCGTCGCAGACGAAGAATTCCTTCCACTGATCGGCCATGACGCCGGAGGCGGCGCCGAGCGCGGCTTTTATAAGACCCATGTTGTGCTCCTTTCACGCTTATATATCAATTATTATCAACATACCGATACCGGCTGCTCTGAAAGGCTTATACCGATACGAATATATGATAGCATACACTGCCCGCGAATATAATACTTTTCGCTAAATTTGAGCGGAAAATCGGCCCTCAGCGGCGGGCCCTGACGCCCGCCCGAAGGCGCGGTCGCGGCCCTATCTTCCGAAGAGCGCGGCGGTCTTCGCCATCTTTTCCGCGACCTTCACCCCGAAGGGGCAGCGCTCCTCGCAGCTTTGGCAGCCGATGCAGTCTGAAGCGTGGGCGCTCAGGGCCTCGTAATGATCTCTCACCGAGGCGGGCACCTGGGGCTGCATGGCGGCAAGATCCGAGAGCTTGTTCACCATGGCGATGTCGATGTTCATGGGACAGGGCCTGCAGTGGCCGCAGTAGGTGCACTGGCCGGTCGCGAAGGCGTGGAAGGGCGCGTTGGCGAGGACGGTGGCATAGTCCTTCTCTTCGTCTGAAGCGGTCTCGTAACGGACGGCGGCGTCCACCTGGGAGCAGTCGTCGAAGCCGCACATGACGGCGGCCACGGCGGGCCTGGTCAGGCAGTAATGGA
>JAEEIC010000036.1 GCA_016281165.1 Bacillota bacterium
AGCACGAAAAAGCCCACCATGTTCTCGCCCGAGCCCAGCTCGGCCAGGCTGGCGGCGTAGACGGGCTTGTCGCCCACGTCGACCGCCCGCGCCTTGTAGGCATCGGTGCTGTCCGAGAAGACGATGATCTCTGTCTCCTCGTCGCAGGGGATGCCGCTGTCCGCCCTCTTGATGTATCCGTCTTCGCTGAACTGGATGAAGAACTCCTCCGCGCCGAAGCTGCTCTCGTCCTCTTCGGGAGGCTCGACGAGCCTGGTGCGGCGTTCCTGCGGGTACTTTTCGGCCAGCTCCAGGAGCTCCTTCCTGATGACCTGCCTGACCCCGTCCTCCGAGGACAGTATCTCGTCAAGGCCCGCGATCTTCTGCTGCAGGCTCTCTATCTCCTTCGTCTGCTTGAGTATGTATTCTTTATTGAGGTTGCGCAGGCGTATGTTGGCCACGAACTCGGCCTGCGAGCGGCCGATGTCGAAGCCCTTCATGAGGTTCTTTATCACCAGCTCGTCGGTCTCGGAGCTTCGGACTATCCTCACCGCCTTGTCGATGTCGAGGACTATCTTTTCGAGCCCCTGCAGCAGGTAGAGCCTGTCGAGCATGATGTCGAGCTCGTACTGCAGAGACCTTTCCTTGGAGGCGCTGCGGAAGCGCAGCCACTCGTCCAGTATGCCCCTGACGCCCAGGGTCCTGGGCACCCCGTCGATCAGAAGGTTGAGATTGCAGGCGAAGCTGTCGGTGAGCGGGGTGTCTCTCATCAGCTGTTCTATGAGCCTGTCGACGTCGGTCCCCTTCTTGTAGTCGATGGCGATGGCGAGGCCCGAGAGGTCGGATTCGTCGCGCACGTCCGAGATCTGGGGGAGCTTTCCGCCCTTCATGAGCTCGGCGATCTTGTCTATTATGGCCTCCACCGTGGTCGAATAGGGTATCTCGCGCACGAGGATCAGCCTGTGCTTCTCGTCCACCTCGTAGACCGCGCGCACGGAGAAGGAGCCCTTGCCGCTCTCGTAGATCTCGCGCATCTCCTCCGGGACGTAGATGAGCTCGCCGCCGGTGGTGAAATCGGGGGCGGGCATGATATCGAGCAGGTCGGTCTTGGGATCGGCGATGTACGCCGCCGCGGCCAGGCAGGCCTCGCTGAAGTTGAAGCCGGGGAAATTGCAGGCCATGCCGACGGCGATGCCCATGTTGGCCGAGACCAGGATGTTGGGGAAGCTCGTGGGCAGCAGCACCGGTTCCTTCTCGGTACCGTCGTAATTGTCGACCATATCGACCGCGTTCTTGCCCAGCTCGCCGAAGAACTCCGCGCAGATGGGCATGAGCTTGGCCTCGGTGTATCTGGGGGCCGCGTAGGCGGTGTCTCTGGAATAGACCTTGCCGAAATTGCCCTTGCCGTCGACGAAGGGCATCAAAAGGGCCTCGTTGTTCTGGGTGAGGCGCACCATGGTCTCGTAGATGCCGGCGTCTCCGTGGGGAGAGTATTTCATGCCGGCGCCGGCGATGTTGGCGGACTTGGTGCGGCCGCCGGTGAGGAGCCCCATGCGGAACATGGTGTAGAGGAGCTTTCTGTGCGAGGGCTTGAAGCCGTCGATCGCCGGCAGCGCCCTGTCGGTGATGACGCTCATGGCGTAGGGCATGTAGTTCTCTATGACCACCTCGCGCTCGGGAAGCTTTCTGATGTTCTCGACGACAGGCGTATCTTCTGTTTTCTTCTTTTTGGCCATGTTTTGTTCCTTTTATACGTCAAGCAGGGAGAGGAACCTGCCGCCGTTGGCGGCGATGTAGTCCTTGCGGGCGGTGAGGTCGTTGCCCAGAAGGATCTCGTAGATGCGGGCGGTCTCCTCGGCGTCGTCCATGGTGATCTGGATCAGCCTCCTGGTCGCCGGGGCCATGGTGGTGAGCGACATCATGTCGGCGTCGTTCTCGCCCAGGCCCTTCGATCTTTGTATCTTGACCGGCTTTCCCTTAAGATCCTTGAGTATCTGCGCCTTTTCCTTCTCGTCGTAGGCGAAGAAGGTGTCGCCCTTGCTGGTGATCTCGTAGAGAGGCGATTCGGCGATATATACCCTGCCCTCGCGTATGAGGGTCGGGCAGAGCCTGTATATCATCATCAGGAGCAGGCACCTTATCTGGTAGCCGTCCACGTCGGCGTCGGTGCAGAAGATGACCTTGCTGTAGCGCAGCTTGGAAAGGTCGAACTGGGGGATGTCCTTTGCCCCGGTCTTGACCTCGACCCCGCAGCCCAGGACCCTGATGAGGTCGGTGATGATGTCGCTCTTGAAGATGCGGGCGACGTCGCTTTTAAGGCAGTTCAGGATCTTCCCCCTGATGGGCATCAGGGCCTGGAACTCCGCGTTGCGCGCCTGCTTGCAGGAGCCGAGGGCGGAATCTCCTTCTACTATATATAACTCGCGCACGTCGGCGTCTTTGCTCCTGCAGTCCACGAACTTGGCGACCTTGTTGGTCACGTTCATAGTGCCCGAAAGCTTCTTTTTGATGCTGACCCTGCTCTTTTCGGCCTCTTCCCTGCTCCTCTTGTTGATCAGGACCTGGTTCATGATGCGGTCGGCGTCCACCTTGTTCTCGGCGAAGTAGCGGGCCAGGACCTCCTTGAGATACTCGGTCATGGCCTTCTCGACGAACTTGTTGGTGATGGCCTTCTTGGTCTGGTTCTCGTAGGAGACGGAGGTCGAAAAGCACGAGCTCACGAAGAAGAGGCTGTCGAAGATATCGTCGTAGGAGGGGACGGACTCGTTCTTGAGATACTTGCCCTGCTCCTTTATGTATTTGTCCAAAGAATAGACGAACGCGTTCTTGACCGCCTTTAAGGGGCTGCCGCCGTGCTCAAGGTAGGAGGAATTGTGATAATACTCCTGATTGCCGCCGTTCTCGGTGAAGCAGAAGGCGAGGTTCATCTTGAGCTTGTACTCGGGCTTGTCGGGCCTGTCGCGGCCGGCGGTGTCCTTGGCGAAATACTGCACCGAGGATATGGGGTTCTTCGCGCTCTCGGCGACGTAGCCCCTGATGCCCTCGGGATAGCAGAAGCTCTCCTCGGCGTATTTGCCCTTGGCCGTCTCCTCCTTCAGGACGAAGGTGACGCCGGCGTTCACTATGGCCTGCTTCTTCAGGGTCTCGCGCAGATAGTCCATCGAGACGTCGATGTCGGTGAAGACGTCGAGATCGGGGAGCCAGGTGATGAGCGAGCCGGAGTGCTTATTGCACTCGGTCTTCGTGAAGCCGGGCGCCTTGGCCTTGTTGTTTCCGCGCTCGAAGGAGAGCTCGTACTCGAAGCCGTCGCGCCTGATGCGGGCCTTCATCCAGCGGGAGGCGTACTGGGTCGCGCAGGTGCCCAGGCCGTTGAGTCCCAAGGCGAAGTTGTAGTTCTCGCCCTCGGTCTGGTTGTACTTGCCGCCCGCGTAGAGCTCGCAGAAGACCAGCTTCCAGTTGTATTCCTTCTCGGCGTTGTTGTATTCCACGGGGATGCCGCGGCCGAAGTCCTCGACGGAGAAGGACCCGTCCAGGTTCCTGCAGACGATGATCTTATTGCCGTAGCCTTCCCTCGCCTCGTCTATGGAGTTGCTGATGATCTCAAAGACCGCGTGCTCGCAGCCTTCGATGCCGTCGGAGCCGAAGATGACGGCAGGCCTGAGCCTCACCCTGTCGGCGCCCTTTAAGGCCTTTATAGATTCCTGATCGTAGGTCTTTTTCTTTTCTGCCATTTATGTTTCCCTGATGATCCGCTGTTTATACCGTTTCGCGCCCCGCCGGAGGGCCCGGACGGGAGCAACGCATACTTATCTATTATTGATCATACCATATTTTGCGGTCGATCTCAAGTATGTCCACTATATCGGCCGAAACGTATCGGTCCTTGCAAGGACCGGCCGCGCCGTGATATATTTTTTATGGCAGCATGAAGCGCCGCTCTACAAGACCCCATACAGCGAAAGGAGACTTAAACATGGCCACGAACGGCAACATCTACGTGCCTCTCGAAGAGCGCACAGGCAATGAGTCCATCGTCTATTTCACCAGGGATATATCGCCCGAAGGCATAATGAAGGCATACGAGAAGGTATGCGCGAACATGACCGGCAAGGTCGCGATCAAGCTCCACACCGGCGAGAAGAACGGTCCCAACTTCACCCCCGCGAGCTGGGTGAAGAAGGTGATGGAGAACGAGCCCAGCCTTAAGGGCGCGACCATCGTCGAGACCAACACCTACTATCACGGCGACCGCTACACGACCGAAGAGCACCTCGATACCTTAAAGGTCAACGGCTGGGATTTCTGCCCCGTCGACATCATGGACGCCGACGGCACCGTCGACCTTCCCGTCAAAGGCGGCAAGTGGTTCGATCACATGACCCACGGCTCCCACATGACGGACTACGATTCCCTCTTCGTGCTCACCCACTTTAAAGGCCACACCATGGGCGGCTTCGGCGGCTCCAACAAGAACATCGGCATCGGCTGCGCCGACGGACGCATAGGCAAGGGCATGATACACGCCAAAAACGGCGATATGTGGGGCGTCGTCGAAGAGGAGCTGATGGAGAAGATCTCCGAATCCACCAAGGCGACCATCGATTTCTTCGGCAAAAATGTCACCTACGTCAACGTGATGAGGAACATGAGCGTCTCCTGCGACTGCGAGGGCCTTGCCGCCGCTCCCGTCGTGACCCCCAACGTGGGTATACTCGCCTCTCTTGACATCTGCGCCATCGACTGCGCCAGCGTTGACCTGGTCCACGCCATGACCGCGGAGCAGCATCACGACCTCTGGGAGAGGATGCAGTCCCGCCACGGCTTCAGGCAGCTCTCCTACATGAAGGAGCTGGGCATGGGCAACGACAGGTACATACTCATCGACCTCGACAACGGCGGCCGCGTGATCAGCGCCAAAGAAGCCGTCAAGGACGTCAAGCCCTTCAAGAGGATAGAGATCAGATAAATAGCAGTCAAAAGCGGCGCGTCCCCGGCCCCGAAGGAGGAAAGCATGGACAGACAGACGAAGATAAAGATCAACGGCCACATGATGAAGATACACATCATAACGGAGAACGAATCGGATCCGGTCATACTCTTCATCCACGGCGGCCCCGGCGGCATCAACCGCCACGACGTGATGCACAATCACCGCGACCTTCTCGACCGCTTCACCCTCGTGGGCTGGGACCAGAGAGGGACCGGGGGCTCCTATACCGGCACCGACTTCGAGACCCTCACCAAGGATCTGGTGGTCGAGGACGCCGCCTGCCTCGTGGAGTGGCTCTGCGGGCGCTTTGACAAGGACAAGATCTTCATACTGGGGCTCAGCTGGGGGAGCTGCGTCGGCACCCTGCTGGCGGCAAGGCACCCCGAGCACATCGCGGCCTACGTGGGCTACGGCCAGCTGGTCAACGGCCACATGAACGAAGTGTTGAGCAGGAAATGGACCCTCGAACAGGCCGAAAAGGCCGGTGACAAGGAAGCCGTGAAGAAGCTCAAGGACATGGGCGAACCGGTCAACGGCATCTACAAGGGCGGCTACGAGTGCCTCCACGCCGAGAGGGGCATACTCAACAAGTACGGCGGGGTCTCTCCC
>JAEEIC010000264.1 GCA_016281165.1 Bacillota bacterium
AGGAGGTCAATATGCGCAGGGTACAGATAGAAGATATTTACGATTACAGATATGTTTCGGCTCCCGCTCTTTCTCCGGACGGGAAGAAGATCGCCTTCGTGATCAGCCATCCCGACAAAGAGACCAACTCCCATTTCAGCGATCTTTTCATCTATGAGGACGGAAAGCAGCGGCAGCTGACTCAGAGCCACGACGTGAAGACCGTACTGTGGCTGGACGACGAGACCCTGATGTTCCCGTCGATGAGAAACGAAAAGGACAAAAACGCCGTAAAGGCCGGCGAACCCCTCACCGTTTTCTACAGCCTGAGCCTCAAGGGAGGAGACCCCCGCGAATGCCTCAGGCTCCCCTTAAAGGTCGGGAGCATCAAAAAGCTGGCCGACGGCAGCTTCGTATGCCTGGCCAAGTCAGACTTCAGCGGCGAGGGCGATCTCGGCTGGGAGGTCTTCGAAGAGCTCCCCTTCTGGCACGACGGAGGCACCTATTCCTCCAAGGTCCGCGACAGGCTCTACATCGTGAAGGATGGCAAGGCCGATCCCGTGACGGGAGAGCGCGAGCAGGTGAACTGCGTGAACGTCTGCGGGAACGACGTCGTCTTCGTCTCCCACGATTATGAGGGAGTCATGGGCAACGCTTCCGGCGTCGCCCTGTATAAAGACGGAAAGAGGATACAGCTGGTCAAGGATTCCGACGAGCTGCGCTGCCGCTGGGCGGGCTTCTGGAACGGAAAGCCCATCGCCGCCCTCTCCGACTGCAAAAAATTCGGCATGCTGCAGATCCCCGAGGTCTATCTGCTGGGCGAAGGAGAGCCCCGCCTGCTCTTCGCGAACGACGAACTGATAGGAAGCGGCGTCCTCTGCGACTCCGCCTTCGGCAGCGGCGAAAAGACCGCCTGGGACGGCGAGTATTTCTATTACACCACGGCCGAGGACACCAGTGCCGTCTTAAGGCGCTTCGGTCCGGGCGGCCTTGAGACTCTCGTCAAGACCGGCGGCACGATCGACTATATCACCGTCGCGGGCGGCCGGATAGTCTGCAGCAGGGTCGGCGAGACCGTGCTCTCCGAGCTCTATGAGATCAGGGACGGCGCCTTCGTTCCCCTCACCTGCCTCAACGAAAAGATGAACACGGAAAGAGAGATCTCGGCCCCTGTCCCCCTCACCGCGGTGAATGACGGCTTTGAGATCCACGGCTTCGTCCTGAAGCCCGCCGGCTATGAAGAAGGAAAGACCTATCCCGCGGTCATGGACGTCCACGGCGGCCCCTTCACGGCCTACGGCAGCGCCTACTACCACGAGATGCAGGTCTGGGCCTCCAGGGGCTACTTCGTCTTCTTCTGCGATCCCAGAGGGTCCGAAGGAAGAGGAGCGGCCTTCGGCGACATCAGAGGCATCTACGGGACCATCGATTATTCCGACCTGATGGCCTTCACCGACAAGGTGCTCGAGACCTATCCGATGATCGATAAGGAGAGGCTCGGCGTCACCGGCGGCAGCTACGGCGGCTTCATGACCAACTGGATCATCGGCCACACCGACAGATTCCATGCCGCGGCGTCCCAGCGCTGCATCGCCAACTGGATCACCTTCTTCGGCACCTCCGACATCGGCCCCACCTTCGGCCTCGACCAGTGCGCGGGCGATCCCTGGAACGATACCGAAAAGCTCTGGGACCATTCTCCCCTCAAATACGCGAAGAACATCAAGACCCCGACCATGTTCATCCACTCCGACCGCGATTACCGCTGCTGGATGGTCGAGGGCCTGCAGATGCTCTCCGCCATCAGGCTCAACGGCGTCGACACCAGGCTCTGCCTCTTCCACAACGAGAGCCACGGTCTGGGCAGGAACGGCCTGCCCGAGAACAAGATCCGCAGGATCAGGGAGATAAGCGACTGGTTCGACAAATATCTCAAGTAAAAAAGGATGTGCCGGCGCCTGAGGCCACCCGGGCGCCGGCAAACAGGAGAACGACATGAGAAAAGTAGAAATAGAAGATCTTTATCTGTTCAATTTCGTCGCGGCGCCCCAGTGGGCTCCGGACGGCAAAAAGGCCGTCTTCACGGTCTCAAAGGCCGTTGAGGAGACCAACGGCTACGTCAGCGACCTCTGGCTCTGGGAGGACGGCGGCGTCAAGAAGCTCACCTCCAGCAAGGACGTGAGGAGCGCCGTCTGGCTGGACGACGACCGCCTCATCTTCGCCTCGGCGAGAGACCCCAAGACCAAAGAGGCGCTGAAGAACAAGGAAGCGCTGACCGTCTTCTACTGCCTCGACCTTAAGGGCGGCGAAGCCTCGGAATACATGCGCCTCCCCCTCTTCGTCCAGGACATAAAGAAGACCGACGAGGGCTTCGCGGTCCTCGCTAAATACGACAGGCGCGAAAAGAGAGACCCCGGCTACGAGGTCTTCGAGGAGATCCCCTTCTGGATGGACGGCAAGGGCTACACCGACAGCCTGCGCAGCAGGCTCTACCTGGTGAAGGACGGAGAGCCCCAGCCCCTCACCGCCGAGAACGAGCAGGTCAGCGGCTTCGCCGTCTGCGGAAACAACGTGCTCTACGCTTCCCACTGCTACGACAGGGTGTTCAGCCCCTACGCCGGCGTGACCCTCTATGAGAACGGCGAAAAGAAGGTCCTGGTGCAGGACGGAGCCTGGCAGATCAGCTGGGTCAATTTCCTTGACGGAAAGCCCATCGCCGCCATGGCCGACGGCAAGCTCCACGGCGTCAACGAGATCCCCGGGGTCTACGAGCTTTGCGGAAAAGAATTCGTCAAGCTCTATGAGAAGGACGAGGTCCCCGGCAGCGGCCCGGGCGGAGACTCCACCTACGGCGGAGGAGCCCACGTCGCGGTCGACGGCAAGGCCCTTTACTACACCACCGCCTGCGGCATGAAGAACGGCCTCAGAAAGTTCGAGGGCGGAGAACTGACCACGGTATGCGAGCTCAAGGGCTCCATCGACGGGATCACCGTAAAGAACGGAAGGATCCTTGCCGTCTGCACCGCCGAGGACAGGCTCACCGAGCTCTACGAGATCAAGGGCGAAGAACTGACCAAGCTCACCGGCTTCAACGACAGCCTCCACGACGAGAGGATCATCCCCCTGCCCGAGCCCATCACCGTCGAGAGCGGCGGCTGGACCATCGAAGGCTGCGTCATCAAGCCCGCTGACTTTGAGGAGGGCAAGACCTATCCCGCGATACTCGAGATCCACGGCGGGCCCTTCGGCGCCTACGGCACCCCCTATCACCACGAGATGCAGATGCTGGCCGCCAGAGGCTACTTCGTCTTCTACTGCAACCCCAGAGGGGGCGACGGCAGA
>JAEEIC010000265.1 GCA_016281165.1 Bacillota bacterium
AAGGCGTCCATGACGAAGAGCCTCTTGCCGGAGAGCTGCTTCTGGGCGAGGGCCTTCATCTGGCCCCAGACTTCCTCGGACATGGGGTGGTTGTCGTTCTTGTAGAAATCGCTGGTCCACCAGACGGTGTCCTTTGAGTTCTCGTCCATGACGATGTATTTGTCGTTGGGGGACCTTCCGGTATAGACGCCGGTCATGACGTTCACGGCGTCCAGCTCGGTGAGCTGTCCCTTGTCATATCCGGTCAGATCCGGCTTCATCTCCTCTTCGAAGAGGAACTCGAAAGACGGGTTGTGGATGATCTCTGTCGCGGAGGTGATGCCGTACTTGCTTAAATCGATCTTGCTCATATCTTCTCCTATAATCTTTAAACTGAAACAAGCGAAACAAAGAATATATTTCGGCGAAACGCGCGGACCGCGATATATTGCATAGCGCGTACCGGTATCACGCCTGATATATTTTTGCCGCCAAGCGGATCATTTCAAGGCTTTTGGGGCTTTCGCGCCCAAAGACCGTCACCCTATTTTACATCTTTGCAGAGATTTTACAACCTGAATTTTTCGAAAATGCTCCCGCGGGCGCTTTTCACGCCAAAGCTTCGGCCAGTTCCCCCATCGCGGGAGCCAGTACCGCCCTGCCCTCGTCCAGCTCCGCGGGGAAGAGGCAGCTGTACTGGGCCTTGTACACGGTCTCCGGCGCCAGGTGCGGGACGGCGATGAAGCTCCTGCGGCCCAGAAAACGCGCGAGCTCCGCCCTCCTCACGCCCGGATTCATCCTGTTGACGGCGATGACGGAGTCGGGAAAGCGCAGCAGGAAGCGGCTGATGAAGCCGGCGCTCTCTATCAGCCTCGCCGGCAGCGGGTCGATTACCAGGATCTTTTTGTCGGCCTCGGCCGCGGCGTCCCTGAGCAGCTCCTCGGGCATGGACGAGCAGTCGAAGATGAGGAGCTCGCCCGGCGCCGAGCTGATGAGCCTGAAAAGCCCCGGCAGGCTCAGCTGCCCGTCCCTTCCCGGCACCCTGAAGAGGCAGTTGACGCCGCTTCGGGAGTTGCAGATCTCCCTGATGCTCTCACCCTTCTCGATTGCCTCGCAGAACGAGACGAAGCGCCGGCTCACGAAGCGTTCCTCCATGCCGGCCTCGGAAAAGAACCTCGCCGCCGCGGGCTCCGCCAGGGTCACCCGGGGAAGGAGGCCCTTTTCCCTCCTCTTCTTCTCGTCCTCCCTGTCGGCGGCGAAGACCGCCAGGGACGAGGATATGAAGCTCGCCCCCGCCCCGGAGAAGGCCGGCACCACCATCACGCGTTTTTTGTCCATAAAAAAGATCCTCCCGTTGCTGATGGAAGGATCTTACAATATTTCAATTAAATTGTCAATATCTTACAGTGAAATTTTGCCAGACAGAGCCGGAAAGATCCGCGTCTACGCTCTTAAGCCAGGATCTCTCTGGCGGCGGCGACGACGTCCTTTACAGTGAGGCCGTACTTCTCGTAGAGCTGGGCGGGCTTGCCCGACTCGCCGAAGCAGTCCTTTATGCCGACTCTCCTGAGCCTGGCGGGAGCCTTCTCGCAGAGCACCTCCGCGACGGCGGAGCCCAGACCGCCGATGACGGAGTGATCCTCTACGGTCACTATGCCCTTGGTCTCGAGGGCGGCCTTCACTATGGCCTCCTCGTCTATGGGCTTGATGCTGTGCATGTCGAGCACCCTCGCGCTCACGCCCTCCGCCGCCAGCTCTTCGGCCGCCTTGATCACGGTCTCGAGCATGCAGCCGGTGGAGATGAGGGTGACGCAGCTGCCCTCCTTTACGGTCACGGCCCTGCCGATCTCAAACTCGGCGTCCTGGGGGTAGACGACGGGAGCGGCGGCCCTGCCCAGCCTGATGTAGAAGGGGCCGTCCTCGGCCGCGGCGGCCCTGATGAGCTTCCTGGCCGAGACGTCGTCCGCCGGGCTCAGCACCTTGAGGCCGGGGATGTCGCGCATGATGGCCAGATCCTCGACGCTCTGGTGGGTCGCGCCGTCTTCTCCCACCGCCAGACCGGCGTGAGAGGCGCAGATCTTCACGTTGGCGTGGGTGTGGGCGATGGAGTTCCTGATGATCTCAAAGGCCCTGCCGCTGGCGAACATGCAGAAGCTGCTGGCGAAGACCGTCTTGCCGCAGTGGGCGAGCCCGGCCGCCATGCCGAGCATGTTGCACTCGGCGATGCCCGCGTTGATGAAGCGCTCGGGGAAGCGCTTCTCGAAGGCGTCCGTCTTCGTGGACGCCGAAAGGTCGGCGTTCATGGCGATGATATTGGGATCCTCGGCGCCGAGCTCAACGAGGACCTTGCTGAAGCTCTCCCTTGTCGCGATCATTTCTGCCATTACTGTTCACCTCCCAGTTCCTTTTCGGCGGCCTCGGCCTGCTCCTTGTTGGGAGCCTTGCCGTGCCAGCCCGCGTTGTTCTCCATGAAGCTGACGCCCTTGCCCTTGACGGTGGCGGCGATGATCACGGTGGGCCTGCCCTCGCATTCCTTCGCCTCGGCGAAGGCCCTGAGCAACTGGTCTATGTCGTGCCCGCTGCAGCGCAGCACGTTCCAGCCGAAGGCTTTGAACTTTTCGTCTATGGGCTCGACGTTCATGACCTCTTCGTTGGGCCCGTCGATCTGCAGCCCGTTGTTGTCGACCACGGCGCAGAGGTGGTCGAGCTTGTAGTGGCCCGCCGCCATGGCGGCTTCCCAGACGAGGCCTTCCTCCAGCTCGCCGTCGCCCAGCACCGCGTAGACTCTGTAGGGAGCGTCGTCGAGCTTGGCCGCGAGCGCCATGCCCACGGCGGCGGAGATGCCCTGGCCCAGGGAGCCGGTGGACATGTCGACGCCGGGCAGGGTCTCCATGTCGGGATGGCCCTGGAGCCTGGAACCGATCTTTCTGAAGCTGTCGAGCTCCTCGACGGGGAAATAGCCTCTCTCGGCCATCACCGCGTAGAGAGCCGGGGTCGCGTGACCCTTGGACATCACGAGCCTGTCCCTGCCGGGGGCCTTGGGATCTTCGGGATCTATGTTCATGACCCCGAAATAGAGGGCTGTGAGTATGTCTGCGCAGGAAAGGGACCCGCCCGGGTGCCCCGACTGAGCGCAGAATACCTCTCTGATTATGTCCCTGCGCACCTGCGCAGCGACTTCTTTAAGATCTTTCTGCATTTTTCCTCCCTTTTATCATGACTTTTATCAAAAAACGCGGGATCTCCGCCATTCTTCCGATGCGGGAAGGCTCCTGCATGAGCCTGTAGAACCATTCGAGCCCGTGGTCGCGGTAGAACGCGGGCGCTCTCTCCAGGGTGCCGGACCAGACGTCGAAGCTCCCGCCCACGCCTATCGCGGCCTTTACGTTCTTAAAACCTCTCCTGTACTTCTCCATGAAGAGCTCCTGCTTGGGGGAGCCCAGGGCGGCCAGCAGGAAGGCGGCGCCGGAGGCGTCGATCTCCGCGGCGATGCCGGCCTCTTCTTCGGGACTGAAGTAACCGTTCCTGGTACCGGCGACGATGAGGCCGGGTATCTGCTCGCGAAGCTTTTCGGCCGCTTTTTCGGCCACGCCCGGCTTGCTCCCGAAGAAGAAGGCGCTCTGCCCCCTGGCGGCGAGCAGCTTCAGCGCTTCGAAGCTGAAGTCGATGCCGGTGACTCTTTCCCCGAGAGGATAGCCGAGCATCTTCGAGGCCTTTACGAGGCCGATGCCGTCGGGTATGACCAGATCGGCGCCCTTTATGAGCTCCGCCAGCTCTTCGTTCTTCGTGGCGTTCTGCACGATCTCCGAATTGGGGGTGACGATCATGCTGCAGCCCTGCCCCTCGAGCATCTCCCCGAAGGCCCCCAGAGCCTGCTCCATGTTCACCCTGTCCACGGGTATCCCCAGTATGTCTATTCTCTCTCGCTCTGTATTATATGACATCGATGGTTATTTTCGTTCTCTTTTTATAATTAATGATACCGACGGGATACGCATGATATTAAGCCCATGCGCGCCCGCTGCTCAGGAGGAACGCTCCCGCTCCCGCGGGTGCCCCGAGCGGTACCTCGTCGTAAGCCTTTTCGCAAGATATTCATCTGCTCTTCGCGGCTGCCGCCGCTCAGTCGCAGTGAATATCTACGCAAAAGTCTTCTCCTCGCGCTAAGCTCCGTCTGCGCCTTCGGCTTGCCGATCGCTAAGCGCCGCGACCCGCGGAAGTCCTCCTCTCGCGGCGGGCAGCGCATGGCCGTTCTTAGCAAGTTCTTGTGCGGCTGACCGCTTGGCGCCGAAGACCCGCGCGATGAGGCGTCCGGGGATGACGCGCCGATCCGGAACGACTTCCATGTGCTGTTATTGGACCGCTCACGGATCGTGGTCGGACCCCGGGACAGCGTTTTACCAACAAACAAGCCTTTTTAAGCCCGTTTTGTTGGCAATTTCCAAGTCAGTCTGCGCGTATGATCCTTTAGATCCTGCCAGACACCGGTCCGGGCAGCTGATGTTGCAGATAATGAGAGCACATGCTGACTTTTCATTATATCAAACCGGCAGTCTGGCTTGTTCTCCGCAGCGTTGTCGTTTAATTACCAACTATCCGGATAAAATATCGTCAAAATGTTGGTAATCGGCTTCCTCGCAGAAGGCGGCCTTTCAATATTGTGTTACGCCCCGCAGTGAAACAGCGGGCAGCGCCTTTCCAAACCTAAGGACAGAAGTTTTGAAACTTTTTCGCGTTTTGGAGCGTGATTAGTTTCAAATTTTATCGTCCGCCGGACCGGCTGCCCGCCTGCTGTGGATCATTTCGACGCGTTGGACCTCGAAACTCCGAAATATCGCAGTTTCTGCTTTACCAAAATGAGATCCGTCGGGCAGAAAAGGCTGTTCTGCCACATCAGGCCGGACGAACCCGCTTTCACAGGGCGGGATTTACTAACAACAGAGCCGGTCTTGAGCTGAATAGTTTCAAAATCGCTGTCCCGCATGTCTATAGTCTGCGATCCCGGTCCGCTGGCCCTGTCACCCGATCGCCGCGATACGACCATGCGCGGCTGACCGCCTTGCGCCGAAGAGCGCATGTCGCAGGGGCGTATGTAAGCACGGGATCTTCGAGCGCGGCGAGGGCAAGGCGGGACGGTCCGCCTTAGCCCCGTCTTGTTCGAGACGGGTGCCGGCTGCAGGCACCCGGCGAGACACGGGGCAGGCCCGAGCGAGCGATTAAGAGACCGTCTGCTTACAAGCCCCGAAGACCCGCGCGATGAGCCGCCTGCGGAAAGCCGCGCCGATCTGGACGTCCGCTAAGGTTCGCGGGTCCTGTCGCCGGGGCTGCGCACAATGACCGTGCGCGCCTGCTGCTTCGGAGGCACGCTCTCGCGGCGGGCAGCGCATGGCCGTTCTTAGCAAGTTCTTGCGCGGCTGACCGCCCGCAATAAAAAAGACCGGGGCAATGCCCCGGCCCAAGCGTCAGCATGGCCGCGCTATTCCCAGTCGAAGATGGCCTTGGACTGAAGGTATTTGGAATAGTCGCTCTTCCAGATCTTGTGAGGCTCGCAGTTGTTCCAGACAGGCAGCTCGTCCCTGTCGATCTTGATGATGAAGAGACAGTCATACCTGTTGGGCAGGTCCACCGCGTTGAGGACGAGCTCTACATCCTCGATCTCGGAGTTCTCGGCCACCGCTCTCTCGAAGAGAGCCAGGACCTCCTCCGCCAGGGCCTTCTTGTCGCTCACAGTCTCGTTCCATTTTACCATTACCAGATGCTTCATCGATCGTTGCCTCCTTTTGCCGCTTTGAGTATCCTGCCCAGCTGGTTCTGCAGCTGGCGTTTCTTTTTATAGTGACAGAGCTGCTCCGAGCAGTTCTCGCACTGCAGCTCCACATTGGATCCGTACCAGAACCTCTCCGGATGGCGCGCATATACTATCTCCCACTTTATCAGCACCACGCAGGACGTGAAGAACAGGCTCCAGCTGAAGAAGTTCTTGATGAAGAGCATGGGCGTGAACATCATGAAGTGTCCCCAGTCGTAGATGCGGCAGTTGACGCAGCAGCGGTTCTTCATGATGAAGGTCTGGAAGGGGCAGAAGAACAGTATGCAGATATAATCCGAGAGGAAGTAGAAGGTGGTCAGCATCAGCATGTCCGCCTCGTCGATGACTCCGAAGAGGTAGAGAGCGGCGAAGACGCTGTTGAAGCACAGCCATATCAGCATGACCAGCCAGGCCCTCATGTTCTGGACCTTGACGAAGCGCAAAAGCTCGAGCTCGCTGTACTCGCTGCGCGCGAGGACGGGCTCGCGGTAAGCCTTCATCACGGCCATGGAGAGCTTCTCCCTGGGGATCAGGTGGCTGATCATGATGAGCATGAAGTAGCCCCAGAGTATGTGGATGGGAGAGACTCCGTGCCAGAAGGGTCTGATGACGAGGGCGTAGAGATCCTCCTTCCTCACCAGATAGGCGAGGAAGACCACACAGAAGATGACGAGCCTGAGGACGAACTGCAGAGTGTAGCGCTCCAGCATGTAAGTCTTTCTCATCTTCTGCAGAGTCGTGAGCAGCTTCTCGGCCAGCCCGCCTCCCTTTTCTATGAGTTTTTCCCTGTTAGCCCTCAAGTTCATATATCAGAACACTTACGCCCCGTCCGGCGCATCCGGCTCAGGCTTTTTCTTCGTGATGGCGCAGGCCGCGAAGAAGCTGCAGATGCCGCAGCAGAGGAAGCCCAGATACAGGCAGTAGACCGGATAATAGCTGCCGCGGGCCGCGAATATGGCGCCGTAGATCAGAGGCGAGGTGGCTCCCATGATGGAGCCCACGCTGCTGAAGAGGCCGTATACCGAGGAGAAATGCTTCCTGCCGAAGAGCTTGCCGGTCAGAAGAGTCATGAAGACCGAATTGACCGACATGGCGACGCCGTAGCCGAGGACCAGCAGGATCAGGCCCCAGGAATGGTCTCTGGCGAGTATGGCCCCCAGTATCATCATGGGCGAGAGGGCGACGCAGACGCTGCCCATCTTCTTGACGCTGAACTTGTCGCAGAGATAGCCCGAGGTGATGCGGCCGACGGCGAGACTGAGCATGTTGAGGGACTGCACCCTGGTGGCCGCGGCCGAAGCGTAGCCCAGATCCCTGAGGTAGGGTATTATGGTATTTCCGGTCGAGGTGGTGAAGTTGGTGCCGGTGATGAAGATCAGGAAGAGCCAGGCGCCGGGAAGACGGAGAAGATCCCTTCTCTCGTAGCCCCACAGATCCTCTTCGGCGGGAGGCTTCTCAAGAGCCGCACCCTGACCGTAAGGCTCAAGACCGATATCCTGCGGCTTTTCCTTCAGCAGGAAAAAGACCACGGGGAGCATCAAAAGCGACAGCAGGAAGAAGAAGAACATGGCCCTCTGCCAGCCGAAGCTCTCTATCCACCTGTTGGCCAGAGGCAGAAGGAAGACGCTGCCCAGGCCGCTGCTCATGAAGACGATGCCGGTCGCGATGCCCCTCTTCTCCTGGAACCAGTTGGCGATGACGATGGAGAGGGCGAAGAAGCCTCCGCTCACGTAGGTCGGCCCGTATATGAGGCCCACCGCCCAGAGCATGAAACGGTGCTGCACCATGCTGAAGAACAGCGTGTTGAGGACGAAGATCACCGATCCCGCGCGGATGAAATTGAGCAGGCCTATCTTCTTTTTGATGGCGGAGCCCTGCAGG
>JAEEIC010000266.1 GCA_016281165.1 Bacillota bacterium
GAGCTGGCCGCGATGGACGAAGAAAAGACGCGGGCTCATCTCATCCCCTGCGAAAGGGCGGTGAGCGGGCTCCCGCGCTGCGAGATAAGCGATGAGAGGGCGGGAAGGTTCCTCGACGGGCTCGATTTCGCCTATGGCCAGGCCGCGTTCGAGGACGGTCTCCCCATCCCCGGCTGCCCGGTGACGGTATGGAACGGGGGGCGCTTCCTCGGCACAGCCCTCCCGTATATGAACGAAGGAAGACTGAGCTTCAAGGCTGTAAAGGTCATGAAGCCCGTTTAGGATAATATGACTGTATACGATTCTTTTGACGATCTGCATATCGAAGGGCCGGTGTGCCTGGCGCTGGGCAATTTCGACGGCCTTCATCCCGGCCACAGGGCTTTGATAGAGCGCTGTGTCGAGCTTTCGGAAAACAGGGGCTGGATCCCCGCCGTCTTCACCTTCAGCGGGCTCACCGCCAACGCCCTCGGCGAAGGTAAAAAGGTGAAGCAGCTCCTTCCTCTTTCCGAAAAGCTGCGCCTGCTCGAAGAGCTGGGCGTCAGGGCCGTGATCTCCGTTCCCTTCACGAAGGAGATAATGGAGCTGAGCCCCGCCGATTTCGTGGACAGGCTGGTATCCTCGATGGATCTGCGCTGCACGGTCTGCGGCTTCAACTTCCGCTTCGGGCATAAGGCGGCCGGTACCTCGAGCTTTCTCGCCGGCATGGGCCTCGCCTACGGCTTCGAGGCGAAGACCGTTCCCGAGGTGCGCATAAACGGGGAGATCATCTCCAGCACGCTCCTGCGCTGCATCCTGGCCGAGAAAGGCCCCGCCGCCTACGAAGAGGCCGCCGGCGCTCCCTTTTATATCATTTCCGAAAGCCTTGTATATCTGGGCAGAGGGGCAGAGGGCGCGGTCTTTGAGGTCGATCCCCTGCAGGCAATGCCGAAGGCCGGCCCCCGCAAGGTGATGTACGAGGACGAAAAGCTGTCTGTCGTCACCGGCGCCGTCATCAGCGAAGACGAAGGCGGCGGATGCAGGATATATCTCGACGTCGACGACGATCTCAGCTTCACCGACGAGTCCGGCAGGCTCAAGGCCTTTAAACTTGAATTTATATAGGAGGTTACGGTAAAATGAAATATGTCAACGGATTCAATATCAATGTGACCGGCAACGAATGCTTCATCGGGTTCCTGCAGAACATCCCCAAGGGCGAGACCAAGATCACCGAAGAGGTCGAGGGCATAGTCATGAACGAGAGGACCGCCCGCCAGCTCTACACGGCCCTGACCCAGGTCTACGCCAAGATCGACGCCGACCGCCGCGCCATGAAAGAAGGGACCTCCTCCGAGAGCAGCGGCAAGGTATCCTGAAAAAGCCCGAAACATCGCAAATTTGTGCTTTACAGTCATCCCCGGCTGTGTTAATATAATCAAGCTGTTTTAGAACCTACCTTGGGCACGGTCCCGCGACTCTCCGGCGCGTCCCTTTGTCCAGGGCGAAAGAAAGAAAAGGAGAACAAAAATGATTACCACCGAAAAGAAACAGGAGATCATCAAGGAATTCGCCACCCACGAGGGAGACACCGGATCCCCCGAAGTACAGGTCGCCATCCTCACCTACAGGATCAACGATCTCAACGAGCATCTCAAGGTCAACCAGAAGGATTTCCACTCCAGAAGGGGCCTTCTCAAGATGGTCGGTAAGAGAAGAAATCTTCTCGCTTATCTCAGAGAAAAGGATATCGAGCGCTACAGGAGCCTGATCGCCCGCCTGAACCTGAGGAAGTAATCACATCGTCTGAGAGCGGGGCTATCGAATGCCCCGCTTGATTATTGTTTATCGCCAAGAGAAAACTATTCAAGGGCCGGGCTTGAGAATAAAAGGTACTGACGACAGCGCCCTTTATTGTCAAGCCGGACCTGAAAGTTTAAGAACTGAAAGGAAAAGCTAATGAGATATCAGGATTACAGAACATTCAGGACTGCCGTAGGCGGCAGGCTCCTGGAGCTCGAGCTCGGCAAGGTCGCCGAGCAGGCCAACGGCCAGTGCGTGGTCCGCTACGGCGACACCGTCGTCAGCTGCACCGCCACCATGGCGAAATCGCCCCGCGAGGGCATAGACTTCTTCCCCCTGTCCTGCGACTTCGAGGAGAAGATGTACTCCGTCGGCAAGTTCCCCGGCGGCTTCATCAAGAGAGAGGGCAGGCCCTCCGAGAAGGCCATACTCTTCTCAAGACTTATGGACAGACCCCTGCGTCCGCTCTTCCCCAAGGGCTTTTATAACGACGTCGAGGTCACCGCGACCAGCTGGAGCGTCGATCCCGACTGCGCGCCCGAGATCTGCGCCATGATCGGCTCCTCCGTCGCCATCGCCACCTCCGACATCCCCTGGGACGGCCCCACCGGTTCCGTCATCGTCGGCAGGGTAGACGGCCACTTCGTCATCAACCCGACCCTCGAGCAGAGGAAGGTCTCTGACATCAATATGTACGTCGCCGGCACCAAGGAAGCCATCATGATGGTCGAAGCGGGCGCGAAGGAAGTCCCCGAGGAAGTGATGCTCGACGCCATACTCTTTGGCCACGAAGAGATCAAGAAGATCGTCGCCTTCATCGACGAGATCGTCGCCGAGGTCGGCAAGCCCAAGATGGAGATCACCCTCTGGAAGCCCGCCCCCGAGATCGACGCCGCCGTCAGAGAATTCGCCGTACAGAAGATGCACGACGCCATCCTGACCAAGGACAAGCTCGAACGCCTCGACAACATGGACAAGGTCGAGACCGAGACCAAGGAACACTTCGCCGAGATCTATCCCGAAGGCGGGAAGGACATCGATGCCGTCCTCTACAATATCACCAAGGAGCAGGTCCGCGGCATGATACTCGACGAGGGCATCAGGCCCGACAACAGAAAGCTCGACGAGATCCGTCCCGTCTGGTGCGAGACCGGGCTCCTTCCCAGAGCCCACGGCACCGGCCTCTTCAAGAGAGGGCAGACCCAGGCTTTGTCTTGCTGCACCATCGCCCCGACAAGCGAAGCGCAGACCATCGATGGTATCACCGAACAGACCGAGA
>JAEEIC010000267.1 GCA_016281165.1 Bacillota bacterium
CGCTCCCGATGCTCGACCTGGTCAAAATGGAGGCGGACTTTGAAGCGAGCTCTGAAGTGAAGCCGGAGGAGGAGCTCTTCGAAGAGTTCCCCGCGCCCAAGGCGGCGGCAAAGCCCTTTGCTTCCTACGGCCCTCTGCCGTCGCTGAAGGAGAGCGGCCCCGCACCCGCCAAAAGGCCCGATATAAGCAGGGCGCTGAAAGAGCTGGAGCCGGGCTTCGGGGAGAAGCTCAAGGAGGCGATCGACAGCAGCGGGCTCACGGATCCCCAGGTCTACCGGAAGGCCCAGGTGAGCCGCGCCGCCTTCAACAAGATCATCAACGGCAAGGCGGTGCCCAAAAGACAGACCGCCGTCCCTCTCGTGCTGGCTCTTGAGTTAGATAAGAAAGAGAGCCTGAAGCTCCTTGAGGCCGCGGGCATCCACCTCTCGGCCAGCAGCAAGTTCGACCTCATAATACGCTGGTGCCTCGAGAACGGTCTGCGCGATATCGACGAGATCAACGACATACTCTACGAATTCGACCAACCCCTGCTGGGCTCCGCCTCGGCCTGATGAAGAACGCGAGGCTTGCGGAGCTGAGCGAAAGGCTCGAAGAAGAGCTGCGTAAACTGGGCTTTCCCGAAGAGCTGGGAAGGCTCGTCGTCATGTCTTTGGGGACCGAAAAGACCATGGAGCGCATGCTCTCGTACCTTAAGAGGACGAGGCCGAAGGACGCCGGCGAGATGGTCGACGAGATGCTGGCCATAAAAGAAGAGTTCGAGAACTACCGGAAGAAAAAGATCTCGCAGTATTACAACGAAAAGCTCAACCGCCTCATGAACGAAGGCCTGGGCGAAGACGGGGAGGAAGACGAGAAAGAAAAGACGGGAGCGATACGCCTCCCGCCTGATCACCGCGGCTTCGCGGCCGAAAACGGCCCGAGCGCGTCCTAAGCCTTATCCGGCCCCATCTGCCCTTCGGCGATGGCCCTGTCGACCCAGAGGGTGAGGGCGCTGATGATGCGGCTCATGTCCTGCAGGCGTTCCCTGATGGACTCGAAATCGCGCCTTTCTTCCTCAGTCACCACGCCGTCGACCGTGATCTCGATGAAGCGGTTCTTCTCCTTGTCGAGAGCGTTGAGGGTCGCCAGCATCTCCAGGGTGATCTGGGAAAGATCCTTGAGCTCGACCTCGGGAACATAGACCCGCCCGATGGGGCACTCGTGGGAGCAGTAATAATTGCTCAGCTCCGGCCTCTTGTAGACCTGGGCCATCCTCAGGACCTCTTCGGGCCTCGCCAGGACTTTTTCTCCCTCGATCTTCTCGATGCGGTCCGCCGAGACGAACTCCAAAAGCTCCGCGGCCGCCTCTCTGGTCAGCCCCTGCTCCTCGCGGCACTGCTGGTAGATGTTCTTGTTCTCCTTGATCGAGCGTCTGCCCATATCCGACCTCTTTTCCGCGAAAACAGGGCGATCGGGCGGCCTATTCCGCCTTTTTTCACGTTTATCGCGAACCACCATGATTATATACTAAAGTTACGATAAGGGGAATACATTTGAAAGGAGGGAAAACAAATGCTGACCTTCATCTTTTCCATCATGATGGCGGTCATCTTCGGAAGACTGCTCATCTTCGCTCTTCGCTGCGCCTGGGGCGTGGGCCGGGTGCTCTTCACCCTGCTTTTCCTGCCCCTGCTCATCATCGGCGCCGCCGCGCAGGGCCTGATGGCCCTGGCCCTGCCCCTGCTCGTGGTCATGGGGCTGGCCAGCCTGCTGAGGCCGCAAAGATAATGAAGCAACTGACCGGAAGACCGGCGCCTCGATCTCAATGATCATGGCGCCGGTCTTTTCGTTCAAGTTATCCCTGACTGATGAGCCGCGGCTCGCCTTCTCCTACAGTTCGACCTCAAAGACCTCCTGAGCGGTCCTGGTCATGCGCACCGCGCCCTCATCGGTGATGATGAAGTTGTCGCAGGCGCAGACAAAATCAGTGGCGGTCCTGAATTCGGGATGGATGGCGACGAACATGTCTTTCTTGAAGACCATCTGCTCGCGGTCCGAGAACGCGGGACGCTCCATCATATCGTAGCCCTGACCGTGGCCGAAGTACCTCCTGTTGGGAGGAAGGCCCGCGTCGGCGCAGAGTTTGTTGTAGAGGGCGTTGATATCGCAGGCCCTGACGCCGGGGAGCATGTTCTTCGCCAGCTCGGCCTGAATGTCAAAGCCCAGCCTCCAGGCTTTTTTCAGACCTTCGTCGGGCTTGCCCAGTGTCCAGGTGCGGCAAAGCTCTCCGTACATACCGCCGGGACCGGCGGCCTCGATCATGATGGTGATATTGTCTCCCTCCTCGAGCACTCTGTTGCCGTTGAAGTGCTGCTGGAACATACAGGGCTGTCCGGGTCTGGCGGAGCCTACTCCCAGGTTGCCCATGTAGTCGCAGCCCAGATCTGAGGCCATATGGAGTATGTCCGAACGGAGCTCACATTCTTTGCGGCCGGGATAGAGGAGCGCCGGGACCGCGGCGATCAATTTTTCGTGAGCCCTGACGC
>JAEEIC010000268.1 GCA_016281165.1 Bacillota bacterium
AGATCTGCGCCTTCGACGGCGGCGCCTGGCTGAGGCTGGCCTGCGAAGCCTCCCTCGACGAGCGCGTCGAAGCGAAGAAGCACATGCTGGACGCCTATCCCAACCTGAGAGCCATGTACGACGAGAACGACGGCAACACCGCCGTCTTCAGGCTCAAAAACGGGACCGCGACCTTCAGCTCCTTCACCGCCGCGCCCAGAACGGTCGAGCTTTAGGAGCGGCCTGAAAGAAGACCAAAGCGGCCGGGACCGGCCCAACGGGACCGCCAGGCTGCCGGCGTTTTTCGCAGGCCTGCGGAGACCGCCCAGCCGCAGCCTCTTAAGCGCCGATATCCTTTGACAGGCGAAAGTCCCTCCGCCGCCGGGCGGAGGGGCTTTTTCTTTGCGTTCCCGCTCCGGCAGAACCTGATTGATTTCATCCGGCTTCGTGTTAGAATGGAGAAGCAAGCTGATCGATAACCTCATCCCGAAACGGGAAAAGAGAGAGCGGAGGCCTTCAGATGACGATAGAAGCGATAAAAAAAGAACAGGAGCTGTGGGAAAAGACGATACGTTTCGCGGAAAAATGCCCCTGGCCGCCGGGCAGGCGCCTGGCCGAAAGGATGAAGATAAACGATTTCGCCGACTGGGAGCAGGTCTTCGCCGCTGTTCAGGACGGAGAGGTCGCGGGCTTCTGCGTCTTCGAGCACAAGGGGACCGTCCAGAAGGATTTCGACTTCCATCCCTTTTTGAATATGGTCTTCGTGGACGAAGGGCACAGAGGGCAGCGGATCTCGCAGAAGCTGGTGGAAGCCGCTCTGCGGTACGCGAAGGAGCTGGGGTACAGCAAGGTCTACCTTAAGAGCGAGCACCGCGGCCTGTACGAAAAATACGGTTTCAGGAAGATCGCCGATTTCGTGCCGGTGACCGGAAAAGCGGACCAGCTGTTCGAGATAGAGATCTGAGCATCCTGTTAATAGAAAAAGCTGATGAAAGGAAACAAAATGAAGAAAATTATATCTTTAATGCTGGCGCTGACGCTGCTGTCGCTCGCCGCCTGCGGCGGCAATTCTCCCACCGAGGCCGGCGCCGGCAGTCAGACGGAAAACACCGCAAGCGAAGCTCAGAAGCCTGCCGAAGCCGGTACGGATCAGAAAACAGCCGGCGCGGATACGGTCCCGGCGTCCGAAAACGCGGGCGCGGATCAGAAGCCTGCCGAAGCCGGTGCGGAAGGCTCTCAGGCTCCCGCGGAAAACAGTCCTGAGGCCGCCGCGCCCGAAGAGCCCGCGGAAGAAGTTATCCTCGACAATGACTTTTACAGGCTGACCTATAAAGGTCTCGAAGAGGATGACGCCCCCTATTTCTGCAAGCTGATCCTGGGCGTCGAGAGCAAGGGATCTGAAGACATGCTCCTTTCCTTCGGGGAGTTTTTCGCGCTGGCGATCAACGGATATGGGATAAGCAGCAGCAGCTATGATCTGGAATTCGATTACGCGGTCACCGACCCGGACAAGGGTCCCGAATTCGCGATCCGCCTGTACAACTGCGTGCCCGAAGCGATCGGCGTCGATTCTGTCGACAAAATAGAAAAGGTGGACGTCATTTTGTCTGGCTGGGAGCAGGCAGACGGCAAGTATACCCGCAATACATACGGAGAATGCTCGATCTATCCCACGGGCGCGGAGGGGTCCTATGTTCAGAAAGAACGTGAGAGCATGATCGGAGATGAAAGTGCAGAGACCGATGACTTCAAGGTGACGCTCTACTGGAAGGAAGGACTCGACTTTATCAGCGCCCACGAGACCGATGGACTGCACAATCCTGTCGTCATCATCGAAAACAGGACGGACGAGGAATATAACTTCTCTGTATGGGATTTTAAGATAAACGGGGTCCAGAACGAGCTCAAGATCAATTCCGGCTCGGTCGGCGGAGACATCAAGCCCGGCGGGACCCTCGTCGGTCTCCTCGACGCGAGCGGTACCGTCAGGGCGGCAAAGGAAAAGGGTATCGCGAAGGCAGATTCGATATCATTCGAATTCGATATACGAGCGGTATCAGATCATCCTTATGATCCCGGGGACCTTCTGGCGAAATTCCCCGTCACGGTGGCGCCGGAGGATATCCACAAGTGATCCAAAGGGCCGACCCGGAGCGAAATATTAAAAGAAGGCTTGAGATCATCGAGATCTCAGGCCTTTTTTATACAGGGAAAGCCCCTCGGGCAGGGAGAGCAGCGTTCCGAGCTCCTATTCCCGCAGCTGGGCGTAGATGACCGCCCCCAATATGATGACGGCTCCCGCCGCTTCTCTTGCCGAGGGAACCTCCCCCAGCAGTATCAGGGCGAAGATGATGGCGTAGACAGTCTCCAGCGAGGAACATACCCCGGCCAGCCTGGCGGGGATATCTTTTAAGCTGCTGATGAAGAGGGTGTGGGCGAAGGCCGTGGTGACGGTGCCGAAGACGAGCAAAAGGACCAGGTCTTTGGCGCTCGGTCTCGCTCCCAGGCTCAGAACGAAGGGCAGCAGCACCAGAGCCGCTGTCGACTGCTCGCAGAAGCTGATGAGGGTCCCCGTATAGCGGCGCACCAGCCCCTTGGTCAGCATGGTATGGACCGTATAGGCGACGGGCGATATCATGCCTATCAGTATGCCCTTGAAGGTATCGTTCTCAAGCGAGAACTCGGGCACCGTGATGATCACGCCGGCGAGTATGACCAGGGCCAGGATCACATTGCGGGCCTTGAGCCTTTCGCGGGCGGCCAGGGGCTCCGCGAAGGTCACGAAGAGGGGGAAGGTCGAGAAGGTGATGCTGCCGATGGCCACGGTGGAGACGCGTATGGACTCGAAGATCGACCACCAGTGCAGGGCGAGGATGGCGCCCGAAAAGAGCAGCAGGCCGAGGTCTTTGCGCGAGGCGACCTTAAAGCTCTGCTTTGTCAGGAGCAGATAGAGCCCCAGCGAGATCGAGGAGAAGAACACGCGGCCGAAGGCGATCCCCAGCGCCGGCAGCTCGACCCACTTGCCGAAGAGCCCCGCGAAGCCGAAGAGCAGGACAGACAGATTAAGATAGAGGAAAGAGCGTTTTTTCATCACTTATTTGAGTCTTTCGCAGAATTCTTTTATCTTTCTTTCGTTTTCTTCCGAGGGCCTGTCTTTGGGATCGATGAGCGCGAGCTCCGCCGGACCTTCACGCCCTTTCGGGTCCGAGTCCCTGAAGGGGACTTGCGTTTATTATACGAAAAAGGACCTGTCCTTTGACAAGTCCCCCTTCGTGG
>JAEEIC010000269.1 GCA_016281165.1 Bacillota bacterium
AAAGGCCGTCGAGGGCGCCGGGCTCCTTGAGGGCGGCGGCGACTCCCAGCATGCCGGCGGACTGCGCGTGGTGTCCGCAACAGTGGGTCATGCCGTTGACGGATTCGGGATGGTTGGCGATGTCGAGAGCGTCGAGCTCGCCCATGATGGCCAGGGTGGGGCCGGGCTTGCCGGTGTCGACGTCGGTGTAGAAGCCGGGGATCTTGCCGTAATTGGGATCCTGGTCGGCTCTTACCAGCTTATATCCCATGGCTTCGAATTTCTCGATCAGGTAGGCGTTGGCTTCCCACTCGGTATATCCTACCTGGGGATGCTTCCAGATCCAGCGCTCGGCATCCAGTATCTCCTGCTTGTGGGCTTCGACGTTCTTGACGATGAGTTCCTGCTTTGCGTTCATACTAGTTTCTCCTTACTACTTGATAAAAATATGATACCTGACGGGTCCGGCCGCCCCGGAAGGGGGCCTTCCCCGCGAACTAACTGTTTGTGAGCCTGACCCGCACTCTGCCGTCTTCCTCAAAGGCCAGGGCGTCCACGTCGAGCATGAGCCTGTCCACGGTCTCAAAGTATTCCTTTACAGAGGCGAACTGGGGCACGTGCTCCCTGATGATCTTCTTCGCTCTTGCGCAGTCGTCCGACATGAGCTTGTCGGTGATCATGAGCTGGACCACGACCGCGTTCATGACCGCTCTTTCCGGCTCGGTGATGTACCAGCCGGTGCCGTGTATGGCGCCTTCCGCTCCCGCGCAGTAGAACTGCATGCCCGGCATCACGGCGCAGACGTCGCCGAAGTCGGAGGAGGCGGGGTGCAGGGCGTTGGGGAAATCCACTCTTTTTTCACCCACGAGCTCGCGGCAGGCTTCTTCGCAGAGAGCGGAGAACTGCATGTCGTGCATCTCGGGAGCGTAGCCCGGTCTGTCCGAAAGGTTCACCTGGGCTCCCATGGCGAGGGCGCCGCCGGCCAGGGCCCTGTTGATCTTGCCGTTCTCTCTGACCATGGCTTCGAGGCTGGAGCCGCGCACGTAGGATTCGATGACCATCTCGTCAGGGATGATGTTGACGGCGCAGTTCACGCCCTTCATGATGGGGTGGAAGCGCGTGAAATCCTTTTCCAGGAAGGTCTCCCTCAAGTCGTTCACGGCCTGCAGGCCCAGCATCGCCGCGTACTGGGCGTTGATCCCCAGGTGGGGAGCGCCGCCGGCGTGGCTGGATTTGCCCTTATAAGTGATCACCTTGGACATGCAGCCGTTGTGGCCCGAAAAGCCCAGGAAATCAAGGTCTTTCCCCAGGGATTCGGTGTGCACCATCAAAGAGATGTCTATGCCGTCGAAATATCCCCTGTACATGAATTCGGGCTTGCCGCCGAAATAACGGATGACGCCTTTTTTGCGCAGCTCTTCTCTGTAGGCCAGCTGTATCATCTCTTCGGCGGGGACGAGCATGAGGCGTATCCTGCCGGAAAGGCCGTCCAGGGCGCCCGGTCCCTTAAAGGCCAGGGCCAGGCCCAGCATGCCGGCCGCCTGGCAGTTGTGGCCGCAGCAGTGGCTCATGCCGTTCACGGCCTCGGGATGGCCCGCGATGTCGAGGGCGTCGAGCTCTCCCATGATGCAGAGGGAAGGTCCGGGCCTGCCGGTGTCGATGTCGGTGTAAAAGCCCGGTATGGGACCGAAGCGGGGATCCTGATCCGCTCTGACGAGCGTGTAGCCCGCGGCTTCGAACTTTTCGATCAGGTAGGCGTTGGCTTCCCATTCGGTGTAGCCGGTCTGGGGATGCCGCCAGAGCCAGCGCTCGGCCTCGAACATCTCCTGTCTGTGGAGCCCGGCGTTTTTCGCCAGCAGCTGCTGTCTTTCGTTCACGGTGTATCTCCTTCGGGGCGGGAGGACGGACTGCCGAAATAAAAGCGTAAAAGCTCCTCCGGACACGCCGGAAGAGCTTCAGCTTTAAGATCGGTATGCTTTTTTATGAGCAGACTCGTGCATGAGCGTCCTTTCCAGACGGGAAGGAGCTGCCCTCGCGGCCGCCCAAATCCCGCTATCATAAAAATAGCATATAATGTAAGGTAAGTCAATGAGACTGTCTTTTTCCGGGCGGGGTTTTCAGCGCCCGGAAAGGGCCCTGAGGAAGGTCTCCGCCAGCCGCTTTGCCTCTTCCTCGGGCGGGCCTTCGTTGTCGATGACTATATCGGCCTCTCTTTCGTATATGGGCAGGCGTTCTTCCTCAAGACGCCTTAAGGCGGCCGGCCCCGAGGACAGGGGACGGCCTTCGGTCGCGAGACTGCCGAGCGGGCGCCGTATCCAGGCGAGGATGCCTATGCTCCTCAGGATCTCAAGGTTTGCGGGCCTTAAGACAGTGCCGCCGCCGGTGGCGACGACGCGTCCTTTGAGCCCGGCGAGCTCTCTTACGACCCCGCTCTCCATGTCTCTGAAGGCCTCTTCGCCTTCGTTTTCGAATATGTCCGGTATGGGGCCGAAGCGGGCGCCGATCTCCTCGTCCACGCTGACGAAGGGCATGCCGAGCCTCTCCGCGGCCAGCCTGCCGAGAGTGGTCTTGCCGCAGCCGGGCATGCCGATGAGGATGAGGCAGGGCTCATCCGCGGGCGCGGGAGCGGGCCGCTCCGTTCTGTTAAGTTCAGAGTCTTTGGGAACTGATATCATATTCTTTTACAGCATGAGGTCGGTGAGGACGATGGCGGCCGCCGCTTCGACGACGGGCACCGCGCGGGGGACTACGCAGGGGTCGTGGCGGCCTTTCAGCGTCAGGACCGTTTCTTTCATCTCTTTCAGATCGACGGTCCGCTGGGGCAGGGCGACGGAGGGAGTCGGCTTGAAGGAGACGGTGAAGACGAGGGGCATGCCGGTCGATATCCCTCCCAGGATGCCGCCGCTGTTATTAGTCGACGTGCCGACGCCAAAGGGCAGGGCGGGCTCGATGACGAAGGGGTCGTTGTTCTCGCTCCCGAGGTCTTTAGTCTCGCCGAAGCTGAGGCCCTTTACGGCGGGTACGGCGAAGAGGGCCTGAGCGAGCCTTCCCTCGAGGCCGCCGAAAAGAGGGCCGCCGAGGCCGGCGGGAAAACCTGTGACGAGGCAGCGGACCTCGCCGCCTATGCTGTTCCCGGCTTCCTTCGCGGCCAGTATCTCGGCCTTCATGGCTTCCCCCTTCTTTTGATCGATCACGGGAAAGCTCCCCGCGGGGCATAAGGGCAGGGAGGGACGGACCGGGTCGGGCGCCGCGTCGCTGACGCCGCCGACGCGGGCGATGTGGGCGGAGACGCTCACTCCCTTCGTCTTGAGCCACTGCAGGCAGAGGGCTCCCGCGAAGCATAAAGGCGCGGTGAGCCGGGCGGAGAACTGGCCTCCGCCCCTGTAGTCCCAGGAGGGACCGTATTTTCTCAGCGCGGCGAAGTCGGCGTGGCCGGGCCGGGGAAGGAGGCGAAGATCCGGATAGTCGCCGGGCCTCGCGTCTTTGTTCTTTATGACAGCGCATATGGGCGCTCCGCAGCTGAGGCCTTCCTCGTTGAGGCCGCTGATGAT
>JAEEIC010000270.1 GCA_016281165.1 Bacillota bacterium
AAGTCCTTGTTGTTCCCGCCGACTGTATTCTTCAGGAGTATAGGTGTTATCCCATGTAAATAAATCGTATATTTCATCAATGTTCGTCACTAATCTCTCACCTCTTTCTTTTACATCTAACCTGTAGTCACGACCCGGGTCGAGACATCAATACGACTGATTCCACATGGCTCGAAAAAGGGAACATGTCGACCGGTGCCGCTTCGATGAAGCGGTATCCGAAGCCGGAAAGGATCTTGATGTCGCGGGACAGGGTCGAGGGGTCGCAGGAAACATAGACCACGCGCTCCGGGCCTATCTTCGCCACGGTATCGAGCAGTTCGGGCCTGCAGCCGGCCCTGGGGGGATCGAGGACCACCACCTGGGCTTTTACGCCCTGAAGGCTCCTGGGCACTACCTCTTCGGCCCTGCCGCAGATGAACTCGGCGTTGACGATGCCGTTGAGGACGGCGTTCCTGTTGGCGTCAAGCACGGCGGAACGAACGCTCTCGACGCCGATGACGCGGGCGGCCTGCCCCGCCATGGAGAGTCCGATGGTGCCGGTGCCGCAGTAGAGGTCGAGGACGGTCTCGCTGCCGGTAAGGGCCGCGTATTCGATGGCCTTGCTGTAGAGCTTTTCGCACTGGGCGGGATCGACCTGGGCGAAGGAAAGGGGCGAGACCTCTATGTTCAGAGTCCCGGCGGAGGTCCTTATGACGTCCTTGAGCACTCTGGGACCCGCGTAGAAGACGCATTCGTCGCCCATCACCCGGTTTACAGTATCTTTGTTTATGTTGACAACGAGGCTGACGAGCTCATAAGGAGGCTCGACCGCCTCGTAAAGGCAGTCGGCGAGCTCCTGCGCCCGCGAGACCTCGTTCTTGTTCACGACAAGTATGGCCATGACCTTGCCGGCTTCGGAGGTCCTGACCACGAGGTGACGGTAGATGTTCTTCGGATGCTTCTGAAGGAAAGCCTGCAGGGCGCGGGCCAAGGCGCAGGCCGGCTCCTGCTGTATCAGGCAGTCTTCGACCGGGATGAGCCTGCGGGATCCGGCCGCGTAATAGCCTACCCTGCCCTTTTCGACCGCGAATTCAGCCTTGTTGCGATAGCGGAAGGGATGCTCCGCCCCGATAATGGGCCTTACGAGGGGATCTTCTATCCCTCCCAGGCGCCTCAGGTTCTCGCGGACCAGGTCCTCCTTCCACCGCAGCTGGGCCTCATAGGAAAGGTCCCTTAAGCTGCAGCCCCCGCACTGCCCGAAATAAGGGCAATCGGGCTCCACCCGGTCCGGCGAAGCCTCTTCTATACGAAGAAGGCGCCCCTTCGCGAAGCGCCCCTTGTTTTCCGTTATCTCCGCGCTGACCACGTCGCCGGGAAGGGCGCCGGGAACGAAGACCGCGAGGCCGTCAGCCCTGCCTATGCCCTCGCCCGCCCTGCCCAGATCGGTGATCTTAAGGATGACTTCGGTGCCTTTTTCCATCAGTAGTTCCTTCCGCTGCGGCGTCTTTCGAGCTCGCCCAGTATCTTCTTGCGCAGCCTTATATCCGTCGGCGTGATCTCGACCAGCTCGTCGTCGTTGATCCATTCCAGAGCCTCCTCGAGGGTGAAGACGCGGTGCGGACTGAGCTTTATCGCTTCGTCCGAGCCGGCGGCTCTCATGTTGGAGACCCTCTTGGCCTTGCAGGGGTTCACGATCATGTCCTCGTTGCGGCTGTTCTGGCCCACTATCATGCCCTCGTAGACCTTGACGCCCGGCCCCACGAAGGTCTGGGCCCTCTCCTGCACGTTGTTCAGAGCGTAGGGAGTGGTCACGCCCTCCTCCTGGGCGATGATGGCGCCGGCGGCCCTTTCGGGGATCTCGCCCTTGTAGTCCTCATAGCCCGCGAAGCGGCGCACCATGGTGCCCTCGCCTCTGGTCTCGTTGATGAACTGGCTGCGGTAGCCCATGAGGCCCCTGGTCGGGGCGGTGTAGACGAGTCTGGACCTGCCGTTCTTCTCGTCCATGGAGATCATCATGCCCTTCCTGAGATTCAGGGCGGAAATGACGGAGCCGGCGTACTCGTCGGGGACGTCGATCACGACCTCTTCGACAGGCTCCTGCCTCTGGCCCTTGTCTCCCTTCCTCCATATTACCTCGGGCTTGGAGACCGCCAGCTCATAGCCTTCCCTTCTCATCTGCTCGATGAGTATCGAAAGGTGCAGCTCGCCCCTGCCCGAGACCTTGAAGGCTTCGGTGGTGTCGGTGGGCTCGACCTTAAGTCCGACGTTGACCTCGAGCTCCTTTTCGAGCCTCTCCTTGATGTGGCGGGTGGTGACGTACTTGCCTTCCCTGCCGGCGAAGGGACTCTTGTTGACGATGAAATTCATGCTCAGGGTCGGCTCCTCGATGCTGATCGAGGGCAGGCCGATTATGTGCTCCTCATTGCAGAGGGTGTCGCCTATGGTGACGTCGGAGATGCCCGAGACCACGCAGATGTCTCCGCTGTGCACCTCGCTGACCGAGACCCTCTTCATGCCTCTGTAGACGAAGCATTCGTTGATCTTGCGCATGACGTAGCTGCCGTCGGGCTTGGCCACGGCGATCTGCTGGCCGGCCCTGATGACGCCCTTGTCGATGCGGCCTATGCCCAGGCGGCCGATATAATCGTCGTAGGCGAGGGACGAGATCTGGAACTGCAGGGGCTCGTCGTCATAGTCGGGATAAGCCCCGCACTGCTCGATGATGGTCTCGAACAGAGGCGCGATGGAAAGCCCGTTCTGGCCTCCCGCGGCCTTGCGCACCTTGGTGCCGTCGCCGGTCTCGATAGTGATGCCCTCGACCTCTTTGGGGTCGCGTACCACTATGCCCTGGCGGGCGATGCCGTAGAGTATGGGGAAGTCGAGCTGCCTGTCATTGGCCTCAAGATCCATGAAGAGCTCGTAGACCTCGTCGACCACCTCGTCTATGCGCGCGTCCTTCTTGTCGATCTTGTTGATCAGCAGTATGGGGTTCAGATTCTGCTCCAGAGCCTTGGTGAGCACAAAGCGGGTCTGGGGCATGGGGCCCTCGGAGCTGTCGACCAGCAGGATCACGGTGTCGACCGTCCTGATGATGCGCTCCACCTCGGAGGAGAAATCCGCGTGTCCCGGAGTGTCGACGATGTTTATCTTGTATTCTCCGTGCATGACGGAGCAGTTCTTTGAATATATGGTTATGCCCCTCTCGCGCTCAAGATCGTTGGAATCCATGACCTGGGCGACCATGTCTTCATTTTCCCTGAAGATGCCGCTCTGGGCGAGGAAGGCGTCGACCAGGGTCGATTTCCCCGCGTCGACGTGGGCGATGACCGCTATATTGATTATCTTTTCCTTTGCCATAAGTATGCCTCTGAAAACTATTCCTTCTGTCAAAAATAACTAAAAAAATATATCACACTACGGCGGCAAATGCCACAACTTTTATAACTTTTTGAGACCTTCCGCATTCATGCCGCCGGCGCCGTCTGTCCGGCCCTGTTTTTCCCAAATAAGTATGCGAACGGTCACAAATCACTGTACAAAACTGTACCCTTTATGGTAATATATCGCTGAGGTGCATCATGTTAAGGACAGTGCTGTTCCTGGCCTTCGGTATCATCGTGATGATACTGCTGCTGCCGGTCAGTTTAATATTCTGGATCTTCCGCGACAGGAGCGACGAGGCGGGCGCCTCTCCCTTCATGGACGCGGTGATAAAGCCGGGCCTTAAGGTCCTGGCCCTTATCGGAGGTCTCAAGATCGAGACGTCGGGGCTTCAGAACATCCCCGACGAGCCCGCCCTTTTCGTGAGCAATCATCAGGGCAATCTCGACGCCCTGCCCGCCCTCCTTTATCTGGGCAAAATGAAGCCGGTGCTGGTGAAGCACCAGATAATGAAGCTGCCGGTGGCCAGGATCTACATAGACCTGGAGAGCTGCGTGCCCATAGACAGAGAGGATATACGCCAGTCCCTCACCGCCCTCAAGAAGATCAGCGCCAAGCTGAAGGCCGGCCATTCCGCCATCATCTTCCCCGAAGGGACCAGGAGCAAGGGGCCGGAAATGGGTCCCTTCAAGCACGGGGCCTTCAAGGCCGCGGTCTGGGCGCGGGTCCCCGTCGTCCCCTTCGTCCTCGACGGTTCCTACAAGGCCTTCGAGGAGCAGGGAAAGCTGGTGCCGGCGACCATAAAGCTGACGGTGCTCCCTCCCCTGGAGCCCGAAGAATTCAAGGGCCTCAAGACCCAGGAGATCAGCGATATCGTCCAAGGGCGCATACAAAAGGAGCTCGACAGGATGAGGAGCGGAGAGCGGTAAGACAAGGCAACACAAAAGCAGACCTCCGAAAAGAGATCTGCTTTTTCCCGCGTATATGGCGCCTTTGCCCTACTCTCTCATCTTGAGCATGCTGCAGGTGCCGTCCAGGACGGAGCCCTCGACAGTCACCAGATTTTTGGTGGTGACGTCGCCCTCGAAGACCGCTCCCGACTTGATATCGAAGAGCTGGCTGCAGAAGAGCGTGCCCTTGCCGCGGCCGCAGAGCTGCATCTCGCGGCAGCGCACGGTGCCGCTGAGGGAGCCGGTCTCGCTCACGATGATGAGGCTGGTGGAATCGATCTCGCCCTCGTAGACGCCGTCGATCCTGATGGGATTCTCGGTCTTGACGTTGCCTTTGAAGGTGGTCTTCGAACTGAT
>JAEEIC010000271.1 GCA_016281165.1 Bacillota bacterium
ATGTCTGCAGCGGCAGCCTGAACCAGATCGAGTACTATTTCTTCGACTTCGGCCCCGAAGCCGAGATCCTCAGCCCCAAGGAGCTGCGGGAGAGCTTCGCCGAAAAGTACCGCAGAGCCCTGGAAGTGTATGAAGAGTGAGCTTGCGGGCGGGATATCCCTTTAATGCGGCGCCAGCCGGAAACGCGCCGAAATTATTCCGGTGCCTCCTGCCTGCTCTTGAAAATATCAAAATACAGAGTCTGAAGACCTTTGAATATCAACGCGTATAGAATGACCTTTCCCGTCCGCGATATCGGTATCACCGCGGCATCTGTTCCGCAAAAATAATCACGGATATTTACCTTGTTCTCAAGTCTCTAAAACGTTGATATCTCAACGATCCGCGCATCTCTTACGGGATGCGTTTTTTGACAGGGTGTGGAAAATCCTATATAATATTGTCACGATCTGAAGAGGTCGATAAGGGAGGGTAAATATGAATTCGCAGCACATCATAAGGATACTGGAATCCTTATCCGAGAAGAAAGATCCTTTCTATGGGGAGGAGTTTGACGGGGTCGTTTTGTTAGAAGAAGGCGTTTTAAACGCCTTAAAAAAACTATTAGATACGATACAGATCGAGAGCGACCGTATCTACAGTTATTGGCCGGTTGAAGAGATCTATGAAGAGCTGCGGGCCTGGAGAAATGATGAAGCCCGCCTCAGAGAGGTCCCGCCTTATGTCATTTTCCACAATTCTCATTTAACAAGCATCTCAAAGACGCCTATACTCGAAAAAGAGGAACTGCTCAATATCCCGGGCATAGGCCCAAGGAAATATGAAGAATACGGAGATCTGATCTTTGATATACTCAAGCCTTATATAGAACGCTGGAGAGGATCGATTTCAGCGCAAGAAAAAGACGCGGAGCCGGATCCTGAAGACCAGAAACTTGCGGATGAGTTGAAGGAGTTCGAATCTGAGAGTGAAGCGCAGAGGAGCGCGATCACCTGCAGGAAATGCATGCTTTATCGCAGAGAAGACTGTTTGGGCAACGGGGATCCGACAACATGCGAGGATTTTGTTCCTGCTCCTGATGTGCCCACCGAGGAACTCCAAAGATGGAAAACTCTTCAGGGGACTGCTACGCACATTCGCCTGACCGGCCATGGCTTTAGGGAAGACCGGTAAACTTTTAAGTCCGAAAATGATGCAGGGGTATATAAACGGCCGGACTCGTCCTTCGGCATGCTCGCCGAATACGCGGATCCCGCTCTCGTTGCTGATGAGGAAGAAGCCTTTGAGAAGGCGATGGAAGAAAAATATTATAAAAACACCTCGCCGATTTAGGCGAAGCGTTTGTTATATAACATATGTTATTGTTTCGAGACCGCTATGATCTCAAGCCTTCCGCGTCTTTTACCCCGTATACCCCAGAGCCTTCGAGGCTCTGGCGGCGATATCCTTAAGGGCCTCGATGTGGGCGGCGACGGCCTCGTCGCTGAGCCTTGAAGCCGGACCGCTGATGGAAAGGCCGGCGACTATCCTGCCGCTGTAATCCCTCACGGGCACCGCCACGCAGCGCACTCCCAGCTCGCACTCCTCGTTGTCGTAGACGAAGCCGTTCTTCTCGATGAAGGAGAACTCCGCCAGCAGGCCGTCCTTTCCGGTGATCGTGTTCTTCGTGTAGGCCTTGAGGCCCGTCTCCCTGATGTAGAGGTCCAGGGCCGCGGGCTCCAGCTGCGAGAGGAAGAGCTTGCCGATGCCGGTGACGTATTTGGGCGCGGTCTTGCCGATGTGCTGCTGTATGGTCAGGGTCTGGGCCTGGCTGATCACGTTGTCGGTATAGAGTATCATGCTGCCTTCCTCGACGGCGATGTGGGCCGATTCGTCGAAGACGGCGCAGGCTTCGACGGCGAAGGGATGCAGTATCACGGTCACGTCCTGGCGGCGGCGCACGCGGTCGGCCAGCCAGCAGAGCTTGAGGCTGATCTCGTAGCGCCCGTCTTCGAGCTGCTCCACGTAGCCGCATTTCTGCAGCGAGGTGGTGAAGCGGTAGAGGGTGCTGACGTTCATGTCAAGCTTTCGGGCCATTTCGCTGAGCTTGACAGGCTGGGGCTCGAGGGCGAAGGCTTCGAGCACGTTGAGCAATTTGTCCGCGGTCTGGTTGGAGGCCGGCGCTTGGGATCTGGGGGCCATGATATACTCCTTCGGGGGGATGTCCGTTCACATACCGTTTCATTATATGAAAAACGGCGCCGGATATCAACGGCGAAAAATGAGCAAAAAAACGGCGCGCCGCCTTATTTTTTTGCGTCCCCCGCGGCAAAACCGAAAATAATTGATTTGTCAAAAAGCCCTCCGCCCTTTGATTGACAGGCCGAAACAGCGAAGACTATAATACTTTAGAAAACAAAATATCCTTTCGTTTGTTGAAAAACAGGAGGCAAACTAATGAATAAAGATTCCAACGTTCTGGTAATGATCCCGGGACCGACTCCCGTCGTCGATTCCATCAGAGCCGAGATGGCCAGACCCATCCAGGCCTTCGGAGATCCCCGCTTCGTCGCCGATTACAAGAAGCTCATCGATGATCTTCGCGTGATGATGCACTGCGACGGCGAGTGCTTCCCCCTGGCCGGCACCGGCACCCTGGCCATGGAGATGGCCATCGCCAACAACACCAAGAAGGGCGACAACGTGCTGCTGGTCAGCAACGGCTTCTTCGGCGACAGGTTCATCGACATCTGCACCAGGAAGGGCCTGAACGTTGACGTCATGTCCGCCGAGTGGGGCGATTTCGTGACTCCCGAGCAGATCGACGCCAAGCTGGCATCCAAGAAGTACGCTCTGATGACCGTGACCCACGTCGACACCTCCACCGCCGTCGTGGCCCCCATCGAGGCCATAGGCAAGGTCGCCGCCAAGTATCCCGACACCATCTACGTCGTTGACGGCGTCGCCGCCGAGGCCGCCGAGTACTCCAACATGGAGACCATGAACATCGACGTTCTCTTCACCGCTTCCCAGAAGGCCTTCGGCGTCTGCTCCGGCATGTTCATCGTCTGGGCCAGCAAGAAGTCCCTTGAGCGCAGAAAGAGCCTGGGAACTATCCCCGAGTACTATGTGGACTACGAGAAGTGGCTGCCCATCATGGCGGATCCGAGCAAGTATTTCGCCACCCCGGCCATCAACCTCGTCTGGGCCATGAACGAGTCCGTCAGGCTCATCAACCAGGAGGGCTACGAAGCCCGCTGCGCGCGCCACACCAAGAACGCGCAGGCCATGGCCAAGGCCTTTGAAGCTCTCGGCTTCAAGTATCTCGCCAAGGAAGGCTGCAGGGCCAACACCCTCTCCGTCCTCATCTACCCCGAAGGCGTGAACGACGCCAAGTTCAGGAGCGCGATGCTCGAGAACGGCGTGGTCGTCGCCGGTTCCCTCGCCTCCTATGCCGGCAAGTCCTTCAGGATGGGCCACATGGGCAACGCCACCGAGAACGACATGATCACCGCTCTCTCCGCCGTCGAAAGATCCCTCGCCGCCTGCGGCGTCAAGGTCGAGATGGGCAAGGGCGTAGGCACCTACCTCGCCGAGATGGCCAAGTAGTCCCGCCTTTGACGGCAGGGCATACGGGGTCGTCCGCCGTGCGGACCGCCTGAGAACATAATAAGAACGAAGGACGCGGAGCTTCACGGCCCCGCGTCTTTTTTCGCGCCGGCCGGCTTCCTCCTTTCGCCCGCTGTTATATTTCCTCCATTCTCTCGACTTTTTCCCCGCAATCGTATAAGATATATTGAAGGCGTTTCAACACACAGACGAGGATGGGGGATATGCCCGGCGATCATGAGCTTTACAGCCTGTTCCTTGCGGGCGACACAAAAGCATACGACGAACTGATGATACGCTACGGAGACAGTCTGACCGTCTTCCTCAACGCGTATCTGCACGACTGGCACGACGCCGAAGACCTGATGATCGAAGCCTTCGCCGCCATCATGGTGAAGAAGCCCCGCATAAGGGAGGGCAGCTTCAAGGCCTATCTCTACCGCACCGCCAGGAACCTGGCCTCGCGCTTCCACAGCGGCCGCAGCCGCTTCCAGTCCTTCAGCCTCGACAGCGTGGAAGAAGAGCTGGGCTCGGGCTTCCTCACCGAAGAGAAGCTCCTGGACGCGGAGCGGGCGCGGATGCTCAAGCTGTGCTTCGAGCGCATAGACCCCCAGCTGAGAGAAGCCCTCTGGCTGGTATACTTCGAGGACATGAGCTACGAAGCCGCGGCCCGGGTCATGGGAGTCAGCAGAAAGAGAGTCGACCACCTGCTGACCAGGGGCAAAGAGGTCCTGAGGACGGAATTGAAAAAAGAAGGGATGACTAATGCTTACCAATGAAGAGCGCATAGCCGCCATGCATAAAAGAGCAAAAGAAATAGAAAGAAAGAAAAGAGCCCGCTCGGGGCTCATCGCGGGAGGAGCCGGGGCCGTCCTGAGCCTCGCCCTGCTCATCTTCATGGCCGGCGCCATCTCCGGTCTGTCCCTCGAAGCTCCCGGCGAGACCATGCCCGAAGGCCTCAACGCCAGCATCTTCTCCGGCAGCCCCGCTTTGGGCTATATATTCATCGGCGTGACCGCCTTCCTTCTCGGCGCCGCCGTCACCATCTTCTGCTACCGTCTGTCCGCCCTGCGCAGATTCGAACAGGGCGAAGAGGACCGGAGATGAACGATATCAACACCCTTGAGAACATATTTCAGATCACAGTTCTGGCGGTATGCCTGATCATCGCCGTCGTTCGCTCCGTGAGGACCACGAGCAGGATATGGATACTGCTCTCGATGTTCCTCGGGGCGTTTTTTCTCGGCGATCTCTACTGGGTGCTCTGGCTGCTGTTCTACGGCGAGACCCCCTATTATTCCTACATCCCGAGCCTGAGCTGGAACGCCGCCTATATCTACCAGCTGCTCGTGCTGATGCACGTGCAGAGGAAGGGCGTGCCCAGGCAGCGCTCCGCTTTCCTGTGGATCATACCCGCCGTGATCGTGGGCCTTTGCGCCTTCTACATGACGCACGGCGATTATCTCGCCAACCTCATCACCGCCGTCATCTCGATCTACTCCATCCAGTACAGCATGAACGGCCTGCTCTATCTCAGAGGGAAGAGCGGCAGCGAGGCCAAAGCCCGTCCCCTGTACATACTGACCCTGGTGTTCTGGGCGCTCGAATACGCCATGTGGACCCTCTCCATGTTCTGGATGGGCGACACCCTGGCCAATCCCTATTTCTGGTGCGACATCGCCCTCAGCATCTGCTTCATCTTCTGCCTCCCCCTGACAGCAAAGGCGGCCGAGATATGACGTATATCGAGAACATCTTCATATGCCTCACCGCCCCTCTCATCATCGCCATCCTGGTGAGGCCGGGCAAGGGACGCCAGATGATGAGCTTCCTTCTCAGCGGCATGACCGCCTGCCTGCTCTCATCCTACATCAGCACCTTCCTCGCGGCCGTGAACGGGGCCGACCTGACCGCGGCCTCTCTGACCATCGCGCCCGTGGTCGAGGAATCGATGAAGCTGGTGCCGGTGCTCTTCTACCTGCTGGTCTTCGAGCCCAGAAGAGAGGAGGCCTCAGGCTGCGTCACCATGACCGCCATCGGCTTCGCCACCTTCGAGAACGCCTGCTATCTCATACAGAACGGCGCCGCCCAGACCCTCCACCTCCTCATCAGGGGCTTCGGCACCGGGGCCATGCACGTGGTCTGCGGCATCATCGTCTCCGTCGGCCTCTTCCATCTCTGGGACAGGGTCTGGATACGCATGGCCGGCATCATCGGCGTCCTGGCGGTCGCCATCAGCTTTCACGGTATCTTCAACATGCTGGTCTCGCAGCAGGGAGCCGCGGCGACGGCGGGCTACCTCATACCCATGATCACCGGGATCCTCAGCGCCATCTTCGTCAAGAACCTGCTCTGACGCCGCCCGCGCGAAAAAGCTTTATAAATTTCAAAAAAAGACCGGGGAATCCCCGGTCTTTTTGTATCTATATAAATGAAAGGTATTACTGAAACAAAGGGGGGAGACCCTATGAGAACTACAGAAGAAAGGATATCGCTCCTGCATGAAAGAGCCCGCGAGCTCGCGAGGATAAGAGAAAAAAGGCGCCTGAGAGCCTCGGGCGGCCTCTCGCTCTTCCTCTTCGCCCTGCTGGGCGGCGCTCTGTACGAGCTGCAGCTGCCGGCGCGCGGAGCCCCCAGCGGCTTCGCCGGCTCGTCTCTTCTGGGAGACGATGTCGGAGGCTACGTGCTCGTCGCGGTGCTGTTCTTCATGACAGGCGTCGCCGTCACGGCAGTGATAAGGCGGCGCATCAGAAAACGGGAGAACGGTCCCGGAGACACGCGGACGGGCGGACACAAGAGCCCGAAAGATCAAAGGTCTGATAACGAGATCAAATCAGAAGGAGATATCAAATGAACGTAAAGCGCATATTATCAGTACTGCTGACAGCCTGTATGCTGGTCTGCGCCGTGCCTCTGAGCGCTCTGCCGGTATTTGCGGACGGGCCCTCGGGCTACGATCCGAACGATCCGGGCTACCCCCTGATCGATCCGGAGACCAACGAGCCGGTCTGGCCGGATCCCGTATACGATATAAACTCTTACAGACCGGAGCTCGCGATCTTCAATTCCATCTCAGGCGCGAGCGCAGAGTTCTATACTTCGGTCATGAAGGGCTCGGATTTCAACGCTGTAGCCGCGGGCTATTTCAAGGAAGTCAACTCGAGCGATCCGAAGACCCTGAAATATGACTCCAAGCTCAGCGGGGCCGCCGAATCCTATGAATGGACGTCTTTCTGCAATACGAACCTGGCGAAGATGAGCGACAAATACGATCAGCTGAGAGCGGGCCTGGGCGTGACCCTGAACAACAAGGACCACTATCACTGGTCGGGCATCTCGAAATACCGCGTCATCAGCTACACCAAAGTCTATCTCTCGATCATGTCCGGCAGCTTAGGCTACGGCGCCATGGCGACGCACAGCGGTTACTCCAAGGATCAGGAGACCCTGCGCAAGGGCAACGCCTCCTTCAAGGACATCCCCTCGAATATGTATAAAGATACGGACGAGGGCAAAATCGGATACCCGCTGGCCATCGAGCACTACAGGGAATATGTCTCCTGGGGCGGTGAGACCTGCAGCTGCGGCGGTTCCGCCGAAAAGTTCGTCGTGAGTTTCCAAGACAAGACCGCTCCCACCATCGAGGAGGTAAAGATACTCCACAACGGCGAAGAGTGCGTGGATTTCAAGAAGGGCGACACCATCACAGTCAAGGTCAGATACAGCGAGCCCATACGCTTTTCCGATGACGATAAGCACGGCAAGGGCGATCTGAACGTAGGCCTCATGGTCGCTAACAAGGGTCAGGGCGACTGGCTCTACGCCCATCTGGTCAGCCTCATAGACGACACCCTGACCTTCGAATGCACTATCGATGAGGATGAGACCAGGATGTTCTCCGTCACTGGCCTCGACCTGGCCTCCGCGCCCTCTGACGGCATAGCCCTCATCAGCAGCAAGGCCGATATACCCCTTGCTGTCATCAAAGGAAACAGCACCGTCAAGGTCAGCAAGCCCGAGACCTCCGAAAGCGAGGGCTTCACCACTACGACAAGCTGGATAACCGACATAGCGGGCAATCCCATCACCAACGAGCAGCCCCGCTCCTATTTCTATGTGGACTGCGAGGCTCCCTATGCCGCGCTCATAACTTTCTACAACGAAATGAACAACGCCGACATCAAGACGCTGCGCGGCGTTGAAGCCGGAAGCACTCTGTATGCCGACAACAGCGACCTGTACATGGGCGGCGGCGACTGGATAGGCTTCTACATCTATATGAACGAATTCGTCTACTGGGGCAGGGACGAGGGCACCGACATCAAGAACGGTTACGTCGTGACCAACCTGAAGTACAACGATACCGGCGAATTCCTCAAGCTCGGCCTCTGCAACTGGTACATGCCGGTCAAGGCGAGCACCATAGGTCAGGGACTGGGCCAGGGCAGATCCTACGGCCAGCTCTGCAAGTTCGTGACCATGAGGATATGTCTTCCCAACGATTCCTACAGGAAGATGACGGTGGTCGATCCTCCCAATGTGGAAGAGGAGAAAAAGGGCCGCATCCTTGTCACCGAGCTCCATCTGGAGAACACCGGTATCAAGGACGCCTCCGAGAACTTCGCTACCAGCGAAAAATGGGATCCCCCCGGGGAAGCATATAAGTTCGACAACACTCCTCCGACCTTTACCCTCGGCGACACGGTGCAGACCGGAGGCACCAACGGCGACTTCTGCATCCCCTTCACCATCAGCGATGAGGAGGGCGGTTCCGGTGTCCAGAACCTTCCCGCCAAGCTCTGGCTGACCGACCCAAACGGCAATACAGGCAAGATAACTTATGCCGTGAGCGCGTCGGCCACTCAGCCTGCCGCGAACTCGAGTCTCTGGAAGACCGGCACTATGGGCTGCGAGATACTTTTCGACATGATAGGCTCTCAGCAGTATCTGTATGTGAAGCCCGATCTTGACGCTCATTTCAACCTGGGCACAGGCCAGAACCTGAAGATACAATTCGAGCTTCAGGACTACGCCGGAAACAAGAAGACCACCTCGGCCGCCAAAGTCACGGGAGTCTCGCTGGACAGCGTAGGGCCGGCCGTCAGCATGGACAGCGTCGCCAGGAGCTTTACCGACGGCGGCGGCAAGCTGACCGTCAAGCTGAACGCGGACGATCCCAGCGGCATCAAGAAAGTGGAATACCAGTGGCTCGATCCCGGTTCGGACGAGGACGATCTCGACGACGATGACTGGACCGCAGCCGTGAAAGCGAGCGGCGTCTGGACCGCGACCGGAAACGTCTCCGGCGGCGAGTTCTTCAATAAGGAGCTCTGGGTAAAGGCGACCGATGATACTCCCAACGGCAATGTCAGTATTACCAACCTGGGCGTCTGCAGTTTCAGCCTCGAGAGCATAGATTACTCTCTCGACTGGTCTCCTGCCGTCATGACAGCGGCCAAGGCCGGCGTCTCCTCCCTCGCGAGCGGCGGCGTGCTCTTCTTCGACGTTGAACTCAGCACCAGCGACGATCACTACGTCGCATATATCGATGAAGAGACGGACGACATCTTCGGTTCCGATGTGTACTGGTCTGTCTCCGAGATCGAGAGCGGCGAGAGCGGCTATACCGTCAGCGGCACTGAGTCTGCCGGAGACTTCCTCAATGACTACACCGGCAACATCAGCGTTACTGTCTACTCCGGAAGCGCTGACATGTTCGAAGACGTCGAGGAGGAGGGCGAGCAACTGCTGCTCATAGCGGACAGCGTGGGCGTAGAGACCTTCACCCTGAAGCAGTCCCCGGCCGGGAACAAGGCCGCCGATGTGTTCAGGAAAGACTCGGATGAGATCCTCACTCCCGCGAGCAGCGCCGAGGCCGATAAGCTGACCGGCCGCATCAGCAATATGCCCTGGACCTTCGATTCCGACGAACACGTGAACTCGACTCTCGCCGGCATCCAGCTCAGCATAGATCTGGGCGGCGATAAGAACGGCTGGAATTACTCCGACATCGACTGGGCTAATTCCTTTATCAGCTTCTATACTGGGACCTTCGGCAACCCTGTGGCAGACGACTTCGAGAATCTCGTCAGCGAAAAATATATGCTCTGCGCCATAGGCAGGGGGCCCTCGCAGGTCATAACTCTGCCAGATTCGGCGCTCTTCAAAGAGTCGGCAGAAGGCTCTCTGTATCTGATCCTGGCCAGGGTCAGTTCTCCCGACACTCCCTATACGATCAAGCTCGATAACGATGGCTACTGGGTGACCGTAGACAATACCGAGCCGGGCTACATCGACTTCGGTTTCCTGGGCAAGAAGATCTACGACTACGGCAACATCTATTACAAGCAGCTTGCCTATGATGCTTCCTCCACGATCTACATCCCGACCAGCCACGAGACGGCGCTCAATGTGGCGTCTGTGTACTCGTTCTATGATGAGGAAGAAGATGAAGAATTGGTCTTGGACCATGAGGCCTCGCTCATCGGTGCAGGCTATGCCGGAGCCCTGGACATCATCGCCTGGCGCGCTGATGAAACTAGCCCCGAGGTCATAAGCCTGCATAAGGGCGTGATCCTCGGTATCGATAATGAACCGTGGAGCGAGTATTGGAGCCCGTCCCGGGCGAAGGAAGGCGAGCGCATGCTGATCTTCGGAGAAGAGACAGACCCCGATGACGGCGTCATAGGCGTCGAAGCAGATGAAGACAATCTCATCGCCCTGCAGGTGGTCTTCGCCAACGGCAGGAGATCCGAGGTCCAGTACATCACCGTCCATCCGGTGAGCCTGGATCCTAAGGGAACGATCTCCATCGAAAACAGCGAGGGTCTCGATCTGGGCGGCCACGCCAGTCTGGCGACCACCGATCCGGGAGACGCGTCTATCGTCTTTACCCCGGCCAGCGGCTTCAGCACCCTGGGCGTCGAATTCAAGGCCTACATAGGCACTGTCAGCGGCGACGGTGTTCCCTCTAGATCCGATGAAGATCATCCTCTGTACATGAGCGCCGCGGGCGACGGCAGCTTCAAGGCCAAGGTGCCCAAGTCGAACTTCTGGGCCTACACCGATGCAAATACCGCTGAACAGCAGTTCAGCGAGATTAACTACGGTGTCTACACGCCTGAATTTGTCAGCGGCGACAGCTGGTGGGGCTTCTTCAATCAGCTCTGGCGCCTCGGCGGCGTGGGCTACTACCTGGTATACGCCGAAGATGAATACGGCAACGAGGTCTTCGCGGGCGTCACCGACTGGGACGTCATCGCCGACGGCACGCCTCCGCTGTTCGCTGACAACTTCTATGGTTACGACGAAGAATATAATATGCACGTCGAAGACGACGGCAGCTTTACCGCCTCATTCAGGATCGAGGACGAGAGCCTCTATTCCTACGATTCCGAGAGCGGTGAGTTCCTCCCCAGGCCCATGACTCTGGAGCTCTTCTACGATACGAAATACTGTGAAGCTGCGGGCATCTCCCCGTCAAGGCTCGTCCTCGACGGTGTCGCCGACGGATTCGTCTGGAAGGATGACAGCGGCAACGACATGGGCATATGCGAGGTGACTGCCGAGCTGTTCAGCGATTATTGGGTTATAGACGGCGGCATGGATGAGTATCAGACCTACGAAGGCGGATTCAACGAAGTATATCTCACGGTCACTGTCAAGGGCATGGTGAGCCCCAATATAACTTCTCCGACGGATATGGTCCTCTTTGCCGCGGCGACCGACGCCCACGGCAACAGCAGCGGCTGGAACATGCCGGATCCGAGCGATCCCGATTATGACATATCCTCCATCGGCTACTATCTCAGCAGATATAACAATCCCGGCGGCGCCTTCGCCGAGGGCGTCGTGGGAGTCAAGCCCGAGGCAGTCTCGTATGTCTACAAGGAGACCGACGACGGCGAGCCCGGCGACAGAGCCCTGTTCATCACCTTCAACGCTCCGGTGAAGCCGGTAGAGAGCTGGATACGCATCCACGGCGAGGAGATCGAAGGCTACAGGACCGAGTGGCACGACGCCTTCCCGATCTTTAAGGACGGGACCTGGCAGATCCAGTACACCGATGCCTTCGGCAACCTCTACACGCAGGAGATCGTGCTCGACGACGTGATCGGCGAGTACGGCTTCGACCTCTCCTTCTCGACCCTCGACTGGGTATCCAAGAAGACCGGAGTCACCGTGACGGCCGCGCCCGACGATGACGGCGAGACCCTGAGCGGACAGATAGTCTACAGCGAGGGAGACGATCCCGAGAGCGTCGATGAGCCGGTCGTCACCTTCAACAAGAACGTCTACGAGTACGAGATCATACGCGAAAAGGGCGGCAATAAGGACCGCCTGCACATCCAGATAAACAACATAGCCGACGGAGCCCCCAAGGAGACCCTGTTCTTCTACTTCGAAGAGTACGGCAATATGTACAAGGCGGGAACGCATCCCACCGGCATCACCACCGGTAAGGTCATAGTCTCTTACAAGACCGACCGCGAGACCAGCCCTGTAGGCGACACCACCATGACCTTCAGGGAAGGCGACGACGACACCTACAGCTTCAGGTACTACGACGCGGTGGAGGACAGGGAGTTCATCCTGACCGGCGGGCTCTACAAAGATCATGATATCACCCTGGGCCATTACGAGCCCTACAGGGATGAGGAGGCTCCCTCCATCGATCTCGTGACTGTCTGGAAGCAGAGGGCCGGCGGCTTCGTCCAGATGGAAGCCTTCCCGGGCAGCGCTCAGGAAGCGGACATCACGAAAGCGATCCAAAACAGCGGCACTGCCCAGAGCTACGACTTCGTGGTCAACGCCAGCGACTACTCCAGGTGGAAGGTCTTCGTTAAGTCCTCCCTGCCCGGCAGCATGAGCTTTGACGACGATCCCGCGGCTGATGCGATCAAGGGCGTCGCGGTCCAGGGCAACAACGTCCTGGTGACCAGTGACGTCGAGGCGGACTTCTACATCGTGGTGGTCGACGCCGCAGCCGCGGATACCGCGGCAGACGCCGACAACTTCACCGCCGTGAAGATACCGTATGCCGCGTACCGCTTCGACAACGTCGAGCCCGATATCGAGCCCCTGACCCAGTCCCTGGATATGTACTCCAAGGTCGTCTACATCAAGGTCTCCGATCTGGACAACGACGGCAATGAGACGACGGGCGTCACCGTCTCCGGCAAGGGAGTGCTTGAAAACAGCGATCCCGGCTATGAAGAGTATCAGTACAAGCTGCTCTTCTTCGACAACGAAGATGTCGCCTTTACGGCGACCGACGCGGCGGGCAACAGCAAGATCCTGACCATCACGGTCGAGGGCATAGACGTGAGTGCGCCCGTGCTGTCCGTGACCTGGTCTCCCTGCTTCAGGGACGACGGGGGCCTGCAGAGGGATAATCCCACCGCGGGACCGGTCAATACCAACGTCATCGCGACCATCGCCAGCGACAAGTATATCTACAAGGTCACTGCCAATGACGGCAGCGAGCTCGTGTTCGACGACTCCGTCGCCCTCGCCCCCTGGGGCAAGGTCGAATACAACAGCGACAGAGTCACGGTGACCGTCATGACGGGCAGCGAACTCGACCTCACGCTCACGGTCACCGCACCCAACAAGAAGAGCACCGACGCGAATATCAAGCTCGGCGCGGGCGTCATCGACAAGGACGCCCCCGTGGTGACCGAGACCGTAACCCAGATGAAGCGCAGCGGCTACAGCGTTCCCTACGCCGAAAAGCACAGCCTGAGCTTCGACGAAGAGGTCTTCTGCATGAGCGAAGGCCCGACCGGCGCCGTCTACAGCGACGTCGAGCCCCTGGAGATCACCCTGAGCGGGATGACCGAGCCCCGCGCTCTGTTCTTCAACGACAGGGCCGGAAACATCACCGTGTTCAACCTGCAGATGTCGGGCGGCGTCCTCGACGATCAGGCTCCTTCCATCGAGATCGAGCTTGACGACGAGGCGACGGTCACCAGCTCCAGAGTCCCGGTGACTGTCATCTCCGACGAGTTCGTGACCCTCACAGCCTCCGACAGTTCGGTAGACTGCGGCAGCATGACCCAGGCCGAAGACGGCAGCTGGACCGGCACGGTCAGCGCCGGCGAGAACGGCACCTTCCGCATCACCGCGGCCGACGCGGCGGGCAACACCGCCTCCGCGGTCTTCACCGTCAATAATATCGACAAGACCCTGCCTCTGATGGCCTTCGACAAGTCGACCATCGGAGTCTTACAGGACAGCCCGTCCGCGGACCTCAGGGCCGCTCTCGAAAAGGGCGTCACGATCTGGGACAACGTGGGCGTAAAGGACGGATCTCTCGTCTATGACATGTCCGTGGTCGATCTCAGCCTGCCCGGCGTCTACGAGGTCCTGTACAACGTCGAGGACGTCGCCGGCAACATCGGTGTAGGCCACCGCTTCGTCAAGGTCATCGACAAGGATCTGCCCATGCTCGTCGTGGACGGAGAGACCACCGAGGAGAACGGTACCTTCGCGATCGAAAGCGGAGCTCATATACTCACAGTCAGCGGCCTCAAGGACGCCACAGAGCCCTACACCATACTAGTGGTCAAGGGACTGTACTCCAAGGGCCAGATGAAGGTGTTCCACGAAGGCATCGATATAGGAGAAGACGGAAGCATCGAGCTCACCCAAAAAGGCTTCTACACCGTGCTCCTGACCACACAGTCCAGACAGACCTACCGCACGCTGCTCTATGTTGAGCCGGTAGAGCAATAAGGAGGCAGACAAATGAAACTGAGCAAAAGACTTATTTCGGTTTTCCTCTGTTTTGCCCTGATAGTGACCATGATGCCTCTCTCGGTCTTCGCGGCCGAGGATGAGGCGGTCACCATCGACAACGGGTACATAGAGGCCAGCGTATCGACCAGAAACGGCGGCTTCCTCATCAAGACCATCGAAGGGAACCTGCTGAAAAAGTCCGATAACAACAAGAAGCTGCTCTACCACAACGGACACTACGACACCTCGTTCGTGTCCTTCAGGGTGGGGAGCGGCAAGGACGCCAAAGACTACCTCTTCGGAGGCAAGTATCCCGGCTCCAGCGACGTGAGCGTCGCCAAGACCAACGACGGCGAGATCGCGGCGGTCTGGAGCGTGGACGGCATCACCTTCACCCAGCTCATCACGATGGCCGAGGACAACTCGAACGAGCACGGGATGGTCTCCATCGGCCTTGCCGCCACCAACGGCAGCGGCAGGGCGGTCCCCGTACAGGCCCGTATCCTTCTGGATACCTGCCTGGGCGACAAGGACTATGCCTGGTACCAGTTCACCGGCATCGACTATACCACCACCCTGAGGTCCGAACAGTTCATCACCGACCAGACCACGACGAGGGTATTCTACGCGGTGGATGACGTCGCGGATCCCTCCGTCGCGGCCTACGTGGTGTCGGAGCCCGAGAAGGTCGCCATCGGCCACTGGAACAACCTGGCCGCCAGCCTCTTCGACTTCGCGCCCGATGAGAGCGTGGGCTTCACCAATTACATCAACGATTACCTCACCGCCGACAGCGCCTGCGCCATGTACTACGATCTGGGCACCGTCGCCAGCGGCGGCACCGGATCCGTGGTCAGTTACTACGGCATCTATTCCAACAGCAAGGTCAAGCTCGAGAACCGCATCGCGATCAACACTACCTCGCCCATGCGCCTCAACCTCAACAAAGACAAGACGGCCTTCGTCCGCGAGAGCGACGTCGGTCTCGCCGACTTCGCCGTGACCATCAGCGCCGAGAACTTCAAGAGCGACAGCTCCATGAAGCTGAAGGACGTCAAGCTGGCGGTGACCAGCACCAGCGGCCTCAGGCCCCTGAGCGACAGCGGTCAGCCCATAAACAATCTGGATTATCTCGACGCCAATCCCCTGACCATACCGTATACGGAGATCGACGAGAACGAGACCATCACCAAGACGGTCTACTTCCAGGCGAAGCCCGTGGAGGACGCCAGCTATGAGCGCATCACCATC
>JAEEIC010000037.1 GCA_016281165.1 Bacillota bacterium
ATGTGCAACAACTACATCGTAAAGGAAGACGGGTCCGAGCTGATGACCTGGCTCCCGATGGATATGGTCGTACTGGTATAAAAAGGAGGTCACCATGCGTTTAGACAAACTGGGCATAATCTGCCCCATGCACCCCAGCAATATCGATCAGAAGGAGGACTGGGCGAAGGTCGTCGCGGAAGCTTCCCCCGAGACGAAGATGATCTTCGCCTACAGCATCGACGATCTCATCGCTCAGACAGACGACGTTGACGCGCTCTTCCTGATGCCCATACTCGACGAGGAGAACAAGGCGAAGCTGATCAAGTTCTGCCTCGGCGCCAGGAGCCTCAAGTGGGTCCACTGCCTCATCGCGGGCGTGGATTCCTTCGTGAACACCGAGATCGGCGACCTGCCGGTGGTCATCACCAGCACCAAGGGCATCCAGCATTATCCCATGGGGGACACCGTCATCGCCTTCGTGTATTCCTGGCTCAGAAGGTTCCCCGAACTCATGGCATATCAGCTGAGACACGAATGGAACGGGACCGCGAGACTCAGGGCCGACGAGTCCATCGACAAGACCATAGGCTTTGTCGGCTACGGCGAGATCGGCGCTCCCATCGCGAAGAAATTCAAGGCTCTGGGCTTCCACGTGCTGGCCGCCAAGAGGACTCCCGTAAAGGATGACGTCCTCGACGAATGCTACACCATGGATCAGGTGAAGGAGATGCTCCCCAAGTGCGACTTCGTCGTCCTGATCTGCCCGCTGACCGATCAGACCTACCATCTGATCAATGAGGAGACTCTCGCCTGCATGAAGAAGAACGCCTTCCTCATCAACATCTCCCGCGGCGCCGTCGTCGACGACGAGGCCCTGGTCAAGGCACTCAAGGACAAGGTCATAGCCGGAGCCGGTCTCGACATCTTCGTCAAGGAGCCTCTTACGCCGGACAATCCCTACTGGGATCTCGACAACGTGATCATCTCCCACCACATCTCGCCCATGACTCCGTACATCAACGGGCGCACCCGCCAGGTCGGATACGAGCAGATCGTGAGATGGGTGAACGACGAGCCGCTCAAGCACGTCGCGGAGAGAAAAAAATAGAAGGGGATTCATATGCTTGGATCTTTAAAGAGCCGGCCCAACTATAAATGGATCATACTGGCGGTCAGCATGCTGACCTTCGGCTCGGCCAACATGGGCACACAGGTCCTGTCTCCGCTCAGGGATAAGATCACGGCCGACATCGCGATGACCCAGACCCAGCTGGGGCTTCTGACCAGCGCCTACGTCATCGCGGGCATATTCCTGCCTATACTGCTAAGCATGGTCTACAGGAAGATCCCTATCAAGAATATCGTTATCGCGGGGGGCCTGCTGATGTCCGCGGGCTTCCTCGCCTTTTCCCTCGCCGGCGACTACACGGGGCTCATCGTGGCCCGTTTCATATCCGGCATAGGATCGGTGGTGTTCCTGACTGCCTCGCCCGTGATCGCCAGCTACGCGTTCAGGGACGGCGGCCTGGGCTTTGCCATGGGCATCTACGGTATCGCCCCGTGCCTGTTCTCCCTGATCACCCTCAATGTTTTCGGGAGGTTCGCCAGCTGGAGGACCGCGGTCAGGGTCGTGTCGGTCTTCACCTTCCTTGTCGTCGCCGCCATCGTGCTCCTTCTTGACAAAAAGACGGGGCAGTACGCGGAGGCGAAGAAGGCAGGCGGAGAGAAGAAGGGGAAGGGCGAGCCTCTGGGCTTTGAGGTCTGGAAGCTGGGCTTTATGAGCATGTGCATGGGGGCGACCACTCTCATGTACGTCACCTACGCGCCCGGTCTCTACACCGGCATGGGCTACAGCCAGTCCACTGCGCTGTTCGTCACCAGCCTCTACATGGGCCTCAATATATTCTTTACCGCCATCGTCGGGAAGATACTTGACAAAAACAGGGACTACAAGAGGACCATCAGCGCGGCTTTCCTTATACTGCTGGGCGTCATGGACCTGCTGCTGTCTCTGAGCTTCATACCCGGCAAGCTGGTCCTGGGCGTCCTGATGGGAGTCATCACGACAGCTCCTCCCATCGCCATGTTCTCGATGTACGCCGAGGTGTGCCCGCCCGACAAGATGACGACAGGAACCTGCATCGTCAGCTTCCTGCAGAATGTGGGACAGTACCTGGGCCCCGTGGCGGGAGGCATGCTCCTGGACGCGGGCAGGGGATATCCGAGCGTCTTCACGCTCATGGCTGTCATACTGGTCTGCGGTGGGCTGGTGATCTATACCGTAAAGTTTCGGCCTCAGGGACCCGCGGATCAGGAAAAATCCGGATAGCGCTCTGTTTTTTTGAGCGGAGCGCAATTTTTTGTTTGCTATATATACTGCTGTTGATGTATAATCGACTGCATGATATAAGACCCTTTTACCCACAGCCCTGCTGTGAACGGCAGGGACGGGGCCATATTTCAGTTATTACTCAGGCATTCATACAAGGAGCAAGAAATGGATTACGCAAAAGAATCGCTTAAGAAACACGCCGAATGGAAGGGCAAGTTCAGGATCCAGCCCGTTCCTCCCCTCAAGACCAAGGACGACCTCTCGCTGGCCTATACCCCCGGCGTAGCTCAGCCCTGCCTGGAGATCCAGAAGGACATCAACAAGAGCTATGAACTGACCCTCAGACACAATCTCTGCGCGGTCATCACCGACGGCAGCGCCGTACTGGGCCTGGGCGACATCGGTCCCGAAGCCGGCATGCCCGTCATGGAAGGAAAGTGCGTCCTGTTCAAGGGCTTCGGCGGAGTCGACGCCATTCCTCTCTGCGTCAAGACCAAGGACGTCGACGAGTTCGTCAACGCCGTATATCTGATGTCCGGATCCTTCGGCGGCATCAACCTGGAGGACATCTCCGCTCCCAGATGCTTCGAGATCGAAAGAAAGCTCAAGGAAAAGTGCGATATACCCATCTTCCACGATGACCAGCACGGCACCGCCGTCATCACCCTGGCCGGAATGACCAACGCCCTCAAGGTAGTGGGCAAGAAGCTCGAGGATATCAAGATCGTCACCAGCGGAGCAGGCGCCGCCGCCACCGCCATCGTGAAGCTCTTCCTCTCCGCCGGAGCGAAGAACATAGTCATGTGCGACCGCAAGGGCGCCATCTACAAGGGCAGAGAAGGGCTCAACTGGATCAAGGAAGAGCTGGCCGAAGAGACCAACCCCAACTGCGAGAAAGGAAGCCTGGCTGACGTCCTCAAGGGCGCCGACGCCTTCATCGGCGTTTCCGCTCCCGGCACCGTCACCACCGAGATGGTGAAGACCATGGCCAAGGACGCCATCATCTTCGCCTGCGCCAACCCGACTCCGGAGATCTTCCCGGACGAGGCCAAGGCCGGCGGCGCGAGAGTCATCTCCACCGGCAGGAGCGACTTCCCCAACCAGATCAACAATGTTCTGGCCTTCCCCGGCATCTTCCGCGGCGCCTTCGACGTAAGAGCGAAGGACATCAACGAAGAGATGAAGATGGCCGCCGCCAAGGCTCTGGCCGATCTGGTCTCCGATGAAGAGCTCAACGAGGATTACATCATCCCCGCCGCCTTCGACGAGAGAGTAGCCCCCGCGGTGGCCAAGGCCGTCGCGCAGGCCGCCATCGACAGCGGAGTCGCCAGGATCTAAGATCAGACAAGGCTCTTCAGGAGCCCTGAAATGAAAACAGAAAGCCCGAAGCTCTCGATACGGAGCTTCGGGCTTTTTCGCGCCGGCGGTCTTTATCTGGTGCCGAACATGCGGTCTCCTATGTCTCCCAGGCCCGGCACTATATAGCCGTCGCCGTTGACGCCGCTGTCAAGGGCCGCGGCGTAGATGTTGACGTAAGGATGCCTTGAGAGTATCAGGTCGACCCCCTGCTGCACGGCGACTATCGAGAGCAGGCTCACGGCCGGGCAGCGGTAGTTCTCGAGCATCCTGATGGCGAAATCGGCGGTCTCCCCGGTCGCGATCATTGGCTCCAGGAGCAGCACATGGCGCCTTGAGATGTCCAGGGGCATCTTGCTGTAGTACTGCACCAGCTCCCCGCTCTCCTTGTCCTTATATATCCCTATGTGGCCCACCTTGGTGAAGGGGGCGAGGGTGAGGACGCCCTCGGTCATGCCCAGGCCCGATCTTAAGACGGCGACCGCGGCGAGGGATCCCGGCTCCATGTCGGGGGCCTTCATCTCGGCGAAGGGGGTGGTGACGGAGACCTCCCTCATGGGCATCTTTCTCGTCGCCTCGTAGCAGAGTATGGAGGTCATCTCCGAGAGGCAGGTCCTGAAATCCTTGGTCTTCGTGTTCTCGTCCCGCAGGGTGAAGAGCTTGTGCTGCAGGAGGGGGTGGTCTATCAGGTGGAAGCTTCCGCTGCTGTCGTTCATCTCATCCTCCTATCTGCAGATGTCCATCACGACTTCGTAGAGTATCTGTATGCTGTTGCGGAGGTCCTTTTCGGAGACGCTCTCGCTCAGGTTGTGGCTTATGCCGCCCCTGCAGGGCACGAATATCATCGCGGCCGGTATGAGCTTGGCCACGTTCATGGCGTCGTGGCCGGCGCCGCTGGGCATCCAGCGGTATGAGAGCCCGGTCTTCACGCAGTTCCTCTCGATGATCTCGCCCAGGGAACGGTCCAGGGGGACCGGATCCTCGTCCGAGAGCAGCACTCTGTTGATCCTGATCTCCCGCTCCTTCTCGAGCTTTTTGAGGAAGCTTTCAAGGCCTTCATATATGCGGTCCATGCTGTCCCTGTGTATGCCCCTGATGTCGACCTGTATGGTGCAGGCTCCCGGCACCACGTTGAGGGCCTGATGGGGGACGTTGATGGTGCCTACGGTGGCGACGGAGCGGTACTTCGCTTCTTCTCTGCCCAGCCTTTCGACCTCGGTGATGGTGAGGGCCGCGGCGGCCAGGGCGTCGTGCCTGAGCTCCATGGGGCAGGCGCCGGAGTGATCGCTCCTGCCGGTGAACTCGAGGCGCAGGCGGATGGGAGCGGCGATGGATTCGACGATGCCGATGTCGGTGCCGTAGGATTCGAGCACCGGGCCCTGCTCGATGTGCAGCTCGATGTAGCCAAGGCACTCTTTTATGTGGCGCTTCCTCTCCTCGAGGGTGTCCGGAGCGTACCTGAGCCTTGAGAGGAAGTCGACGGGGCTGTGGCCCTGAAAGTCCTTGTAGTTCCTCAGCTTTTCGGGAGTGGTGAGGCCGCAGGCCAGCTTGCTTCCTATGGTCGAGAGGCTGAAGCGGCTCGATTCCTCGCAGCTGAAGGCGACCAGTTCGACGGTGCGGCGGTGCTCGACCTTGTTGTCGACCAGGTAGCGCAGCACCTGGAAGCCCGCCATCACGCCCAGGACCCCGTCGTAGCGCCCGCCGTTGGGCACGGTGTCGAGGTGCGAGCCGATGATGAGAGGGGGCAGGTCGGGGTCGGTCCCCGGCTTGGAGAACCAGAGGTTCTCGGCCGCGTCGAGATAGCACTGCAGCCTCATGCCGTAGGCCCTGTTGAGCATCTCGGTGCGGGCGGCGAAATCGTAGTCGCTGTAGGCCAGGCGGTCGATGCCGCCCTCGTCGTTCTCGCCCACGGCGGAGATGACGCGGTAGTCGCTCATCCATTTGTTGAAATCGTAATCCATGACTGCTTCGCTCCTTTGGGGAAAAGAAGAAGGCGGCTCCATAGGCGGGCCGCCTTTTAAAGCGTTCGGGCAGGGACCGGGCTACTCCATGAGCCTCGCGGCGATGTCCAGGAAGGTCTGGCGCACGTAGCTGGCGTTGTCGGAGGCGGCGGGCTTGCCGGTGTTGTTTCTGAAGTGTATCGCCGGGTCTTCGGGCACTATGCCCACGAGGGCGGTCTTCATTACGTCGGCGATCTTCTCGGCGTCGGGGACGCCGTCGCTGCCCCAGAAGATGGGGTTCACGCGGTTTATGGCGTAATAGAGGTCTTCGACCCCCAGGCTCTCGAGCCTCTTGTTGACGGTGTCGGAGTTCCTTAAGGCCACGTAGTCCTGAGTCAGGACTATGAGGGCCTTGTCCACGCCGGCGGCCAGCTTGCAGAAATCGGGCCCGATGCCGGGAGGGCTGTCAATGATCACGCAGTCGAAACTCTCGGAGAGCTTGCTGCAGAGCATCCTTATATGCTGGTCGGTCAGGCCCTCTATGCCCCTGAACTGGGGGCTGGAGAGGAGGAAGAGGCCGGGATGGTCGTCGTCCGCGACTATGACCTTGCTGAGCTTGCAGGTGCCGGTGAGGAAATCGCCGAGGTCGAAGATGACCTTATCCTGCAGGCCGGTGTATATGTCGAGGTTCCTCAGGCCTATGTTCATGTCGAGAAGCAGGGTGGTCTTTCCCTGCGATGCCATCGCGCAGCCCAAGTTCACGGCGAATGTGGTCTTTCCGCAGCCTCCCTTGCCTGAGGCTATCATTATAACGGTGCCCATAAGTACTCCTGTGACATAATAATCAACTTTAGTATACCATTAAAAAATACTGTGGAAAAGTGAAGAATGCGCTCTATTCGCATTTTTTTTGCCCGGCAAGGGCTTGAAATTGGCAGATATTGGAAGTATAATGGACGCGTGGGAGGAAAAGATGAAACTCAGCGATCTGAAAATAGTGCTGGCGTCCGGTTCGCCCAGACGCCTTGAGATGCTCGAAAGAGAAGGCCTTGAGCCTTATGTGATGAGAACGGGCTGCAGCGAGGATATACATCTCGATCTGGGCCCCGCGAGGACGGTCATGGCCCTGGCCCTGAGAAAAGGCCTTGAGGCCGAGCAGCGCATCGCGGCAGGGGAGGGGCCTGAATATATAAGGGACGGCCGTCCCTTCGTCATCATCTCCGCCGATACGGTAGTATATAAAGACGGAAAGATATACGGCAAGCCCGCGGACGAGGAGGAGGCCCTCGCCATGCTGAGAGACTTAAGCGGCGATGTGCACCAGGTCTACAGCGGCGTGTTCCTAAATATAAAGGGGACGGCGAAGAAGCTCCTCTTTTACGACAGGACGGACGTCTTCGTGAAGGAGGTCGGCGGCGGCTGGCTCGCCTCGTACGTGGCGAGCGGCGAGCCCATGGACAAGGCCGGAGGCTACGCCATACAGGGCAGCTTCGGCGTCAACATAGACCACATAGAAGGGGCCTACGACAACGTGGTGGGCCTTCCCCTGGAAAAGATAAAGGCCGTGCTGGGCAGCGTCAGCATATCTCCTTTTTAGAGAACGGCGGGTCCCGAAAGGGTCCGAATGAAAGATATATCAAACGAAAGAACAGGCATCAGAGCCCTTCCTCCCTCGCAGAGGCCGCGGGAAAGGCTGATGTCGGAGGGCTGCGCGGCCCTGTCAGACGCCGAGCTTTTGGCCATACTCATAGGCTCGGGCAGCAGGGAAGAGTCCGCCCTCAGCCTGGCGGCAAGGGTGCTGTCGCTGGGCGGCGACAGTCCGGCGGGCCTCGCCGGCTGCGCTCCGCAGGAGCTCATGGGCCTGAGCGGCATCGGGGAGGCCAGGGCCTGCGCCATCGCCGCGGGCATAGAGCTGGGCAGGCGCATCGCCTCCGCTCCCGCCAGCTGCAACCCGAAGATCTCAAGGCCTTCGGAGGCCGCGGCCCTGTGCATGGAAGAGATGCGCAGGCTCCCCAAGGAGGTCTTCAGGGTCCTCATGCTCAACGTGAAGAGCGAGCTCATCATGAAGGAGGATATCTCCGTGGGCGGCATCAACGCCTCCTTCTCGCATCCCAGAGAGGTGTTCAGCGGGGCGGTGAGAAGGGGCGCCTATTCGGTCATCCTCATGCACAACCACCCCAGCGGGGATCCTACTCCCAGCGCCGCCGACATAGACACCACCAGGCAGCTCTGCGAGGCCGGAAGGATACTGGGCATCCAGGTGGTGGACCACATCCTCATAGGCGACGGCGTCTATTCGAGCTTCCGCGAGATGAAGCTGTTGCCTTAAGGCGGCAAAGACCCGCGAGCGTCCGCAAGGGCGCTTTTTTTGCTCTTGAAAAAAGAACATATGTTCGTTATAATTGCTTTATAAATATAAAAAGGAGAAGGAGGGGGCCGATGAAGCTGGTCGCAAGGCCCATAGACGCCATAGTGGTCTTCAGGGGCAACGAGAGGCCCCTGCCATATAAATTCAAGTACACCGACGACAGCGGCGAGAGCTGCCAGATCATGGTCGGCAAGATCATCTGCGTGAACGAGCAGCACATCGCCGGCGCCCGTTCCTACATCTACGACTGCCAGAGCCTGATCGACGACGTCGAGAAGCGCTACCAGCTGCGCTACAGCGTGGACCAGTGCAGCTGGATGCTGTACAAGCTGTGAGCCCCGGCTTTCTTGACAAGTAATGGCACTGCGCTTAAAATTATAGCGTCAGGCATCTCTCGAAGGGATCTTTCCGATCCCGTTTTTTACAGGAGAAATAATATGCTCATCAAACAGGTCATCGAGCTCTTCGACGTGCTGGACAGCAGCACGGCCAGCGGAGAAGCGGTAGAAAAATACTTGAAGTCGGTCAATCCCGGCGCGAACATCGAAGTTTTCCCCATCGTCGGCCCCAAGGGCAGCACCGATATGATCAAGATCAGGATCCCCGGTTCGCACGGGAAAGCGAAGGGCGGAGACGCCCCCACCATGGGCGTCCTCGGCAGGCTCGGAGGCCTGGGAGCCCGTCCCGAGATGATAGGCTTCGTCTCCGACGGCGACGGGGCTCTTACGGCTCTCGCGGTCGCGGCCAAGCTCCTCGATATGCAGATGAAGGGCGACTTCCTCGACGGAGACGTCTTCGTCTCTACCCAGATCTGCCCCAATGCTCCCACTCAGCCCCACAAGCCGGTGCCCTTCATGGGCTCGCCCGTGGAGATGAGCCAGATCAACAGAGAAGAGGTTAGCCCGGAGCTCGACGCGATACTGGTCGTCGACACCACCAAGGGCAACCGCATCATCAACACCAGGGGCTTCGCCATCTCCAACACCGTGAAGCAGGGCTGGATACTGCCCGTGTCCGAAGACCTGCTCGACGTGATGTCGAGGACCACCGGCAGGCTCCCCTACGTCTTCCCCTTGAGCATGCAGGACATCACTCCCTACGGCAATGACGTCTATCACATGAACAGCATACTGCAGCCCTGCACCGCCACCGACGCTCCCTGCGTGGGCGTCGCCATCACCACCGAGACTCCGGTCCCCGGCTGCGCCACCGGCGCCAGCCACTTCGCCGACGTCGAGGAGGCCGCCCGCTTCATGCTCGAGTCGGCCAAGTACTTCGGCAGGGGCGAGGTCTCGTTCTACAACGAGGAGGAGTTCGAAAAGCTGCAGAAGAAGTACGGCAGCATGGCCCTGCTGCAGACCCTGGGCAGGGATAAATAAAGATGGAGAAGGTGAAGATAGGCGCCCTGACCGTGGGCCAGGCCCCCAGAGTGGACGTCACCTGCGATATCATGGATATCCTGGGGCCTGAGGTCGAGCTCATCGAAAGGGGAGGGCTGGACGGCCTTACGAGAGAGGAGATCGCGGCCTTCGCCCCCGAAGAGGGCGATTACGTGCTGGTCTCAAGGCTGACCGACGGTTCCTCCGTCACCTTCGCGGAAAGGTACATAGTGCCGAGGCTGCAGAAGGCGATAGACGAGCTGGAGGAGGCAGGCGCGAGGCTCATAATGGTGTTCTGCACCGGCCAGTTCCCCGAGAGCCTGCGCTCTAAGGTCCCCATGGTCTTCCCCGACAAGGTGCTCACCTCCGTCGTTCCCCTGCTGGCGGGCGAGACCGACCTCATCACGGTCACTCCCTCGCCTCTGCAGATCAAGCAGAACAACGCGAAGTGGAGGGCATTTGTAAAGAGCGTCGAGACTGTTCCCGGCTCTCCCTACGACGGCCTCGAGAGCCTTATCCCCGCGGCCGAGAAGATCGCCGCCATGGAGAGGGGCGACATCATCGTCCTCGACTGCATAGGCTTCACCAAAGAGATGAAGCGCATGTTCGCCGAGGTCACGAAAAAGCCAGTCATACTGCCCCGGACGCTGCTCGCCAGAGTCGTCTCCGAGATGACCGGCCTTTAGACGCACGTTAATACTCATCGTGGAGGTAATATATGAAAAAGATCGATCCTGAAACATTTCTCGACTTTCGCTATCCCTCCTCGCCGCGGATATCCCCGGACGGAAGCCTGGCCGCCCTGCTGGTGAAGCAGGCCGTGCTCGACGAGAACCGTTACCTTTCGGATATCTGGCTCGCCGAGAAGAAGAGCGGGAAGCTGAGAAGACTCACCTCAAGAAAGAACGTCGCGGCCTTCTGCTGGACGCCCTGCGGCGATCTGCTCTTCACCCTCGCCGGCGACAAGCCCGCCAAGGGAGTCGCGACCAAGTACTACAAGATCAGCCCCTTCGGCGGCGAGGCGGAGGAATGCTGCAGCCTGCCGATAAGAGGCGGCATGCCCGTGTTCCTTCCGGACGGGAGCTGGCTCGTGCAGGCGAAGACCGACCTTCTGACCGACCAGGAGGTCCCCACCAAGGACAACGACACCAAGGGCCGCAATGAGGATTACAGAGTCTTCGAGGAGGTCCCCTTCTGGAGCAACGGCAATGGAGACGTGAGCAAGAGGAGGATGAGCCTCTTCGTCTGCGATCCGAAGGAGGGGAGCGTCAAACGCCTGACCCCGCCCGCCTTCGACGTCTATTCCTTCGACGTCATGGGGGATAAGGTCGTGATGACCGGCGCCGAGTTCGAGGGCACCAGGCCCCATGAGCCCGGCCTTTACACCGCCTGCCTCAAGGATCTGAGCATCAAGGAGATAGTCGCTCCTCTCGGATACGACATCTCTTCGCCTCACTTCATCGACGAGGACACCGCGCTCTTCCAGATGAAGAAGGCCCACGTCAACCGCTACGCGGCGGGAGACCTCTGCTCTCTCGACGTAAAGAGCGGCAAGATCGAGACCCTGCGTCCCTGCGACGCTTCCATGGGCTTCGGCGGCGCGACCACCGACGTCTCCCAGGACGGCGGCAGAGGGACGGTCGCCTGCGGCGGCAGGCTCTTCTTCATCCAGACCGAGGATGACGGAAGCTATGTGAGGAGCTGCGGAAAGGACGGAGCCTTCTCGGAAAGACTCACCGAAGACGGCAGCACCACCAGCATCGACGTGACCGAAGACTGGACCGTCTTCGTGGCGCAGAGAGGCGACCTGCTGCCCGAGCTCTACGAGCTCCTGCCCGGCGGCGGCGAAAAGCGCATAAGCCACCTCAACGACGAGGTCTTTGAAGGCCTCGAGGTCTCTACTCCCAGATTCATGAAATACACCGGCTCCGACGGCTTTGAGATCCACGGCTGGATCATGGCTCCCATAGGCTACGAGCCCGGAAAGAAGTATCCCGCCATACTCAACATCCACGGCGGCCCCAGAGGGGTCTTCGGCTCCGTGTTCCATCACGAGATGCAGCTGTGGGCGGCCAGGGGCTACTTCGTCATCTTCTGCAACCCCAGAGGGAGCGACGGCAGAGGCGAGGCTTTCGCCAATCTCTACGGCAAATACGGCGACTGGGACTACGTTAACATAATGGAGTTTACGGACAAGTGCCTTGAGATCTGCCCGGATATCGACCCCAAGAGGCTGGGAGTGACCGGCGGCAGCTACGGCGGCTACATGACCAACTGGATCATCGGCCACACCGATAAATTCAAGGCGGCCTGCGCCCAGAGGTCCATCAGCAACTGGATCACCTACGAGGGCACCGGCGACATAAGCTACTGGTTCAACCCCGGCGAGCACGGCGGCAACTTCGAGACGAACGCGCAGCTGCTCTGGGACATCTCTCCCATGAAATTCGCCGACAAGGCCAAGACTCCGACTCTCTTCATACACTCCGACGAGGATTACCGCTGCTACATGGGCGAGGGCATCGCCATGTACACGGTGCTCAAGATGAACGGGGTCGACGCCCGCATGGTCCTCTTCAGAGGAGAGAACCACGGACTATCCCGGAACGGCAGGCCCAGATCGAGGGTGCGCCGCCTGGAGGAGATCGTCGACTGGATGGACAAGTATCTGCAGGAGGGCGAAGAAAATGCTTAAGAAAGTCGAAGCCGCTGATCTTTATCAGCTCAAATATCTTTCCGACGTAAACTACTCTCCGAACGGAAAGCTGGCCCTGTTCACCGTGAACAGGCCCGACGAGGCCTCCAATTCCTACATGGGCAGCCTCTGGCTCTATGACTGCGAGAGCGGCGCTCTCAGGCAGCTCACGGCCGAGGGCAAGGTCGCCAAGGCCTTCTGGGAGGACGACGACAAGGTGATCTTCGCTTCTCCCGCCAGGGACAAGGTCGAAAAGGGCCATACCGCCTACTACCGCATCAGCGTCAGCGGCGGCGAGGCCGAAAAGGCCTTCGAGATCCCCGAGAAGGTGAGAGACATAAAGCCCATCGAAGGCGGCCGCTACATGGTCGTCTGCCGCGTGAGCCTCGCGGAGCCCGAGGATGAAAGGCCCGATCACGCGAAGATCGGCGTCGATTTCGAGGTCTTCGACGAGCTGCCCTTCTGGTTCAACGGCGAGGGCATCACAAACAAGACCCGCGACGTCGTGGGCATATTCGACAGCAATACCGGCAAGCTCGACTGGATCTGCGACAAGGACTTCAAGGTCACCTCGGCCGCGGTCTGCCCCTGCAAGAGCAGCATAGTCTACGCCGGCTACAAGCTGGATAAGGGCGTGTTCCGCCAGCAGAGCGGCCTTTGGGTCTACAGCATCAAGACAGGCGAGACCGAGGAGATAGTGCCCCAGGGCGACTACCTCATCGGCGCCCTCAATTTCTGGGACGGCGAGCTCTTCTTCACCAGGAACGACCATCTCTTCCCGGGCATGAATCCCGCCTACTGCCTGACTCCGGTCCACGCGCCCAAGGTCAGGGAGCTGCCTTATCCCGACGGCGAGGTCGGCGGCGGAGTCACCAGCGACGCTGCCTACGGCGGCGGCAGGTCGGCCAAGGTATACGGCGGAAAGCTCTGGTTTACCAGGAACGTGCGCAACGCCTGCCATCTGCTGCGCATGGATAAGGAAGGCAATACCGAGACCGTCATCGGCAAGGAGGGCGGAGTCGGTCCCTTCGATATTTATGACGGCAGGGTGCTCTTCGTGGGGAACCGCGACGGCGTCCCCAACGAGCTCTACCTTTATGACGAAGCCTGCGGCTGCGAGAAGAAGCTCAGCGGCTTCAACGACGAGTACGTCGCGGAGCACGAGATCGTGAAGCCCGAGACCTTCAGCTTCACCGCTTCCGACGGCTGGGAGCTGGACGGCTTCGTCCTCCCCCCGGTGGGCTACGAGCCGGGAAAGAAGTATCCCGGCGTGCTCGAGGTCCACGGCGGCCCCAAGGGCATCTACGGCGCGGTGTTCAATCACGAGATGCAGATACTCTGCTCCAGAGGCTTCTTCGTCTTCTACACCAATCCGAGAGGCGGAGACGGCAGGGGCAACGCTTTCGCCGACATCACCGGCCAGCTGGGCGGCGTCGATTATCAGGGCCTGATGGATTTTACCGATGAGGTCCTGAGGCGCTATCCCGACATCGACCAGAACGAGCTGGCCTGCTGCGGCGGCAGCTACGGCGGCTTCATGGCCAACTGGATGGTGGGCCATACCGACCGCTTCAAGGCGGCCTGCGCCCAGAGGAGCATCTCGGACTACCTCAACAAGCCCTTCACCACCGACATCGGCTACTATCACAATCTGAAGCAGCTGGCGACCACTCCCTGGGAGGACTTTGACCGCGTCTGGGAGAACTCCCCCTTGAAGAACGCGCCCAAGGCCAAGGCGGCGACCCTCTTCATCCAGTCGGACGAGGACTACCGCTGCTGGCAGAGCGACGCCCTGCAGATGTTCATGGCCATGAGGAGCCGCGGAGTCGACTGCCGCATGTGCCTCTTCAAGGGCGAGAACCACAACCTCTCCCGCAGCGGCAAGCCCCATAACAGGGTTTCCAGGCTCACGGAGATCGCGGACTGGTTCAGTTCGCATCTCGGATAGAAGAACAGGATAATATCACGACGGCGCGGATAGAGGCAGCGAAGCTTCTGTCCGCGTCTCGTTTTTATGCGGAAAGCTTTAGACAGTTATTGTATATTTTTTAAACAAATTTTTCGGTAGCTCCGCCGCGTCCCGCGCCTGTGAGGGGCGGAAGGCTTGATTTTTAGGGCTTTCCGCGGCGGCGGGCCGGATACCGCTCCCCGGCGGGCCCTTTGTTTTTATGTTGACTTTCGACCTGTATGTGTAGTAATATTATTCGACATATTTTTTAATATTTTCATCAAGTAAATATTTGACATAAATATTTTACATGAAAATTGACTTCCGGTCCCTATGTCGGGGCCGATAACTTCGCAAGGAGGTGCGATAATGACCCACGTGATCATCAACGTGGCTGTCGGGATCGTTTGTCTGCTTGTCGGGATACTTGTCGGTTACATCATACGTAAGAACAACGCAGAGAAGACCATCGGGAGTGCCGAGATCCAGGCCAAGAATCTTATCCTGGATGCAGAGAATCGTTCAGAAGCCATCAGAAAGGAGACCCTGGCCGACGCCAGGCAGGAAGCCCATCAGATCAAGGCGGACGCGGAGAGAGACATTCGCGAGCGCCGCGAGGAAGTAAAGAAGACAGAGAACAGGCTGATCCAAAAGGAAGCCTCTCTCGACAAGAAGACCGAATCCATCGAAAGGAAAGAGGAACACATCACCAGAAAGCTGCAGGTCCTCGAAGAGAAAGAGAAGGAGCTCGACAGCTTTAAAGACAGGCAGATAGAAGAGCTCGAAAGGATCTCGGGCACGACCAGCGAGGAAGCCAGGCAGATGCTGCTCGACAACATCGAAAAGGACGTGCGCCACGACGCTTCCGTCATGATCAAGGAGATCGAGAGCAAGGCGAGAGAAGAAGCGGACAAGAAGGCCAAGGAGATCATCACCGGCGCCATCCAGCGCTGCGCCGCCGATTACGTGGCCGAGACCACCGTTTCGGTAGTGCCCCTTCCCTCCGACGAGATGAAGGGCCGCATCATCGGCCGCGAGGGCCGCAACATCAGGGCCA
>JAEEIC010000272.1 GCA_016281165.1 Bacillota bacterium
AAGGTGAACATGCCTATCCTGGCGAAGGTGAGGAAAAGATCCCACATTATATCCATCCTTCTCCCTCCTTTCGGAACTCGCATTGGCAGGCTGAGGAGCCGCGGTCGAGCGCGAGAGACTGCTCCCGCATGTCCGAGAAGGCCCCGCAGAGCCCGTCCAGGGCCTCCTGCGCGGGCAGGTAATGTATGTGGTGGCCGGCCCTGCTGCCGTAGACCATGCCGGCCTCCCTCAGCACCTTGAGATGCTGCGAGACCGCTGATTCGCTGATCCCCAGCTTTTTCGACAGCGAGCGCACGCAGTGCTTCCTCGCCAGGAGCTGCTGATAGATCGAGAGCCTCGTGGGATCCCCCAGGGCCCTGAGCATCAAAGACAAGTCCATATGCTCCTCCTTTGATTAAGTGATCGCTTAATCTTAACCCCGGCGGGGCCCTCTGTCAAGCTCCGCTCCGGCCCCGGAAGGGCCTTCGCGCCCCGCCCGGCTCCCGCACCCGCGCTTTTTGAAAATACGCTTGCTTTTTGCCCATCGCTGGTATATCATGCTTGACACACGGCCCACAAAGGGTCTTTTTGATTGCCGGCCCGCGGCGGCCCGGCCCAACATCTTGTGGGCCGAAAAGCCTTGAAAACTAAATGCGGGAGGGCTCTCAAAAAGTCCCGGAAAAGTGCAAATTTCATTTGACATGGACAAGGGGCTGTGGTATGTTTAATCGGTATCGCTATGCCGCCGGTACGGCATCTGCGAGTTTAATGCGCTGATAAACCGCCTTTTGAGCGGATAATTTGGAGGAAAACAAATGGCAAACGGTTCTAGAGTCAGGATCACTCTCAGCTGCAGCGAGTGCAAGCAGAGGAACTACAACACCACCAAGAACAAGAAGAACGACCCCGACAGGCTCGAGATGATGAAGTACTGCAGATTCTGCCAGAAGCAGACCATGCACAGAGAGACCAAGTAGCGAAAGGAAAACGACGAGATGGCTAATACTAATAACGCCGCCGCCCCCTCCAAAAAGGGTCGCATCCGTGAATACTTCCACGGCGTAAAGACCGAGCTCAAGAAGGTCGTCTGGCCTACCAAAAAGGAGACCTATCGCTATACTCTGGTAGTCCTCGCCGTATGCGCGTTCTTCGCGCTGCTCTTCTGGCTCCTCGACACCGGCATCCTCGCCGTGCTCGAGCAGGTCCTCAACATCACCATGTAGGAGAGCGAGATGTCCGAAGAGAAGCTTAACGAAAAGCTCGATATCGAAGAAGCTCCGCAGGAAGAGAAGACCGCTCCCTCCATCGCCGCCGAGCGCAACGAGGTCCCTCCCGGGTTCTGGCGCCGCAGCAAGGAGCCCAAGTGGTATGTGATACACACCTACTCGGGCCACGAGAACAAGGTCAAGGTCAACCTCGAGAAGCTGGTAGAGAACAGGGGCATGCAGGACCTCGTCCTGCAGGTCATCGTCCCCACCGAAGACAGGGTGGAGTTCAAGGACAACCAGCGCGTGGTCAAGACCCGCAAGATCTTCCCCGGCTACGTCATAGTAAAGATGATAGTGACCAACGAATCCTGGTACCTGGTGCGCAACACCCAGGGCGTCACCGGCTTCGTGGGCCAGGGCTCCGAGCCCATACCCCTCACCGACGAAGAGGTGAGAAGGCTGGGGATCGAGAAGACCGTCATCGTCCTCGACATCTCCGAGGGCGACAGCGTCAAGATCATCTCCGGGCCCTTCAAGGGCTTCACCGGTGTGGTCGAAGAGGTCAATCCCGACAGACAGACCCTCAAGACCAGAGTCGACATGTTCGGCAGAGCGACCCCGGTCGAGGTGGAGTTCGATCAGGTGGACAAGATCTGAGGCAAAAGCCGCGGATCCTGACATAAAAACGAAAAACGGGGCAGCCCCGTGGAAAGGAGAAAAGCAATGGCAAAGAAGATCGACGGCTTCGTTAAGCTGCAGATACCCGCAGGCAAGGCAAACCCGGCACCCCCGGTAGGTCCTGCTCTCGGTCAGAAGGGCGTGAACATCATGGACTTCTGCAAGCAGTTCAACGCAAGAACCCAGGGACCGGAGAACGCCGGCATGATCATCCCCGTGGTCATCACCGTGTACTCGGATAAGTCCTTCACCTTCGTGACCAAGACGCCCCCCGCGGCGGTACTGATCAAGAAGGCCGCAGGCATCGAGACCGCGTCCGGAGAGCCCAACAAGAAGAAGGCCGCCACTATCACTCTCGAGCAGGCAAGGCAGATCGCGCAGACAAAGATGCCTGACCTGAACGCGGCAAGCCTTGAGGCTGCCACCGAGATGATCAAGGGCACCGCCAGGAGCATGGGCATAGTAGTAGAAGGCTAAAGGGTGGGAGGCTGAACAGCCGCTAATACCACAAGGAGGTACAAATGGCCAAGAGAGGCAAGAAGTATCAGGATGCAGTGAAGCAGTATGACAGAGCTGAACTGTATGACGCGCAGCCTGCGCTGGAGCTCGTTTGCAAGCTCGCGCACGCTAAATTCGACGAGACCGTCGAGGCCCACTTCAGACTGGGCGTAGACGGCAGACACGCTGACCAGCAGGTCAGAGGCGCTATCGTTCTCCCCAACGGGACCGGCAAGACCGTCAAGGTGCTGGTATTCGCCAAGGGCGACAAGGCTCATGAGGCTGAGGCCGCGGGAGCCGATTACGTGGGCGCCGAAGAGCTGGCTAACAAGATCAGGACCTAGAACTGGTTCGATTTCGATGTCGTCGTAGCGACCCCCGACATGATGGGCGTCGTCGGACGTCTCGGTAAGATCCTCGGCCCCAAGGGTCTCATGCCCAGCCCCAAGTCCGGTACCGTTACCATGGATCTGACCAGAGCACTGGCCGAGATCAAAGCCGGTAAAGTCGAGTACCGTCTTGACAAGACCAACATCATCCACACTCCCATCGGCAAGGTATCCTTCGGCGCCGAAAAGCTGGCCGAGAACTACCAGGCGCTGGTGGAAGCCATCATCAAGGCAAAGCCCGCCGCAGCTAAGGGACAGTACATCAAGAGCGCTACCGTGACCAGCACCATGGGCCCCGGCGTCAAGCTCAATCCCCAGAAGCTGACTGTGGCACAGACCAAGTAAGGCCTGAATCGCAACTGAACAGAATAAGAAAACTGTAGACAGCAGGTGAGCGGAAGCTCTTAATATCCAGCCGAGGTTACGATCCATAAATCTAAGCCTTTTCTGTCTGCAAACGAAAAGGCTTTCTTCTTCAGGAAGAAGCCGGAAAGGAGAAAAATGTCAGTAGAAAGCCAGAAACTCAAGGCTGCTATCATCGACGAGATCAAGGAAAAGCTTGAAAAGGCCCAGTCCGCCGTGATCATCGACTACATGACCGGCAAGGACGAGAAGACCGGAGAGGTCAAGGGCGTCACCGTCGAGGAAGCGACTGCCATGAGAAAGCAGCTGCGCGACGCCAACGTCGATTACTCAGTATACAAGAACACTCTGATCGCCAAGGCGATCGAGGGCACCAAGTACGAAGGGCTCAAGGACGTCCTGTCCGGACCCAGCGCGCTGGCCGTCAGCTATGACGACGCCATCGCTCCCGCCAGAGTGCTCGCGGGCGTCATGAAGCAGATGAACAAGATGAACTTCAAGGCCGGCGTCGTAGAGGGCATCCTCTATGACGAGAAGGGCTGCAAGGCGCTCGCCTCCATCCCCTCCAGGAACGAGCTCATCGCCAAGTTCATGGGAAGCATCCAGAGCCCCGTCGGCAAGATGGTCCGCACTTTCCAGGCCATCGCCGATTCCAAGGCAGAGTAATATAAGCAAAGCAAGCAGAAGATACATCATCATTTAAGGTTTAAGGAGAAACTGAAATGACTAAAGAAGAAATCATCCAGGCTATAAAGGAAATGACCATCCTTGAGCTCAACGAGCTCGTAAAGGCATGCGAAGAGGAGTTCGGCGTATCCGCCGCCGCTCCCGTAGCAGTAGTCGGCGGCGCTGCCGCAGCGGCTGAAGAGGAAGTCAAGGACGAGTTCAACGTAGAGCTCACCGAAGTCGGCGCCGAGAAGATCAAGGTCATCAAGGTCGTCCGCGAGATCACCGGACTGGGCCTCAAGGAAGCCAAGGCTCTCGTAGACGGAGCCCCCGGCATCGTAAAGGAAGCAGTGCCCACCGCCGAAGCGGAAGCTATCAAGAAGCAGCTTGAGGAAGTCGGCGCCAAGGTCACTCTGAAGTAATCGGGCTGAATCAACTCAAAAAGGGTTGTCCTGCCGGGCAACCCTTTTGGTGTTCTTTTGGAAACGCCAAATTTCTGTCATTATCTGGCAGAAGATCGACTTTATTTGACATTTTGCGGATGTCCTGCAAATATCAGGCAGCTGTCGATAAGTCACCACCTACTTGAACAAGGAGGGAACACGATGCCCCAAACAACTGATATGAACAGAGTCAGGCCCCATGTGCTCAAGAGCGACGAGAACAGACGCAAGCGCATGAGCTTTTCTGATATCGAGGCCAAAGCGGAAGACGCGGGCAAGCCTCTTCTTCGCATGCCCAATCTCCTCGATATCCAGAAGAAGTCCTATGACTGGTTCATAAAGGAAGGCCTCAAGGAGGTCTTCGAGGACGTATCTCCCATCAGGGATTACGCTGACAACCTTGCCCTTGAATTCGTGGAACACTCGATCTCCGACGAGACCAAGTACAGCCAGGAGGAGTGCAAGGAGAGGGACGCCACCTATTCCGCGCCTCTTAAGGTCAAGGTCCGCCTCATCAACAAGGAGACGGGCGACGTTAAGGAGCAGGAGGTCTTCATGGGCGAATTCCCCATCATGACCGAAAAAGGGACCTTCATCTACAACGGCGCGGAGCGCGTCGTCGTGACCCAGCTGGTCAGGTCTCCCGGACCCTACTACTCCGTCACTTCCGATAAATCCAACAACAAGCTCTTCTCCACCCAGATCATACCCAACAGGGGCGCCTGGCTGGAATACGAGACCGACGCCGGTCTCTCCCTTTCCGTGCGCGTGGACCGCACCAGAAAGCAGCCCATCACCGCCATCCTCAGGGCCCTCTCCTACAAGGGAGTCGACGAGAAGGTCGCGGGCGAGAGAGCCAAGAATCCCGCCATCACCGAGGAGGAGCTGCACAAGAGAGTGCGCCGTTACGGGGAGTACAAGACCGAGACGGCTTCCGGCCTCTATGAGGGCACCAACGCAGAGATAATCGAAATCTTCGGCCAGGACGACAGGCTGGCTCTGACCTTCGAGAAGGATCAGACCAACAACTTCGAACAGGGCCTTAAGGATATATACAGAAAGCTCAGGCCGGGCGAGCCCGCCACCTTCGACAGCGCCTACGATCTCATCGAGGGCCTGTTCTTCGACGTGAAGAGATACGATCTGGCAAAGGTCGGCCGCTACAAGTACAACAAGAAGCTGGGCCTCAAGAACCGCATCGCCGGCTGCAGGCTCATGGAGGACGTCTTCGATCCCGCCACGGGAGAGCTGATGTTCGAGGAAGGCGCCAAGCTCAGCAGAGACGACGCCGCGAAGATCGAGGACGCGGGCGTGGAGTTCGTCTGGGTCCAGAGCAAGCACGACGAGACCAAAAAAGTCAAGGTCATAGGCAACAACTTCGTCAAGTTCGCCGATTTCCTCGACTTCGACCCCCTGGCCTACAAGCTGCCCGACAAGGTCTTCTTCCCCGCCATGAAGGGAGTCTTCGCCGAGTACGAAGAGCGCTTCCCCAAGCCCGAGAAGATGAGCAAGTCCCAGAAGGCGGAGGAGGAGAGGCGCTTCGCCGAGTTCCTCTACGCCAGAAGGCACGTGCTCTCCCCCAAGCACATCATATTCGACGACATCATCGCCTCCGTCAGCTACCTCTTCGGCCTCACCGAAGGCATCGGCAGCACCGACGACATCGACCATCTGGGCAACAGAAGGCTCAGGACGGTCGGCGAGCTGCTGCAGAACCAGTTCCGCATCGGCCTCTCCCGCATGGAGAGAGTCGTCAAGGAGAGGATGACCATCCAGGACACCGAGGTCGCCACTCCCTCCAACCTGATCAATATCCGTCCCGTGACCGCGGCCGTCAAGGAGTTCTTCGGCTCCTCGCAGCTCTCCCAGTTCATGGACCAGACCAACCCCCTGTCCGAGCTCACTCACAAGAGAAGGCTCTCGGCCCTGGGCCCCGGCGGTCTTTCCAGAGAGAGGGCCGGATTCGAGGTCAGGGACGTACACCACTCCCATTACGGGCGCATGTGCCCCATAGAGACCCCCGAAGGCCCCAACATCGGCCTCATCGGTTCTCTCACCACCTACGGAGTCATCAACCAGTACGGTTTCATCGAGACCCCCTACAGAAGAGTCGACAGGAAGACCGGCATAGTCACCAATGAGGTCGATTACCTGACCGCAGATGAAGAGGAGACCCTCATCATCGCCCAGGCCAACGAGCCTCTGGACGACGAAGGCCATTTCGTGAACGAGAAGGTCCTCGCCAGAGGAGCTCTGGGCGAGATCGACCTCCACGCCCGCGAGACCGTCGATTACATGGACGTCTCCCCCCGCCAGGTAGTCTCCATCGCGACCTCCATGATACCCTTCCTTGAGAACGACGACGCGAACCGCGCTCTGATGGGCGCCAGCATGCAGCGTCAGGCAGTGCCTCTTCTCGTCTCCGAGGCTCCCTTCGTGGGCACCGGCGTCGAGGGCTTCGCCGCCAAGGATTCCGGCGTGGTCGTGCTGGCGAAGAGGCCCGGCGTGGTCACCTTCGTCGACGCCACCAGGATAGTCATCGCCGCCGACGAGGGCGGGAGCGACGAGTACGAGCTGCTCAAGTACAAGAGGTCCAACCAGGGCACCTGCATCAACCAGAAGCCCATCGTCTTCCACGGCGAGCACGTGGACGCGAACGAGGTCATAGCCGACGGTCCCTCCACCGACCAGGGCGAGATATCGCTGGGCAAGAACCTGCTGATAGGCTTCATGGAATGGGACGGCTATAACTACGAGGACGCCGTGATCCTCAACGAGCGCCTGCTCATGGATGACGTCCTCACCTCGATACATATAGAAGAATACGAATCGGAAGCCAGAGACACCAAGCTGGGCCCCGAAGAGATCACCAGAGACATCCCCAACGTGGGCGACGACGCTCTGAAGGATCTCGACGAGGAGGGCATAGTCCGCATAGGCGCCGAGGTGGATTCCTCCGACATACTGGTCGGCAAGGTCACCCCCAAGGGCGAGACCGAGCTCACC
>JAEEIC010000273.1 GCA_016281165.1 Bacillota bacterium
GCTCCGCGGTATGGCAGAACATCTGGTATACGTCTCCGCTGTGAAAGCTCATGTCTTTCTTTCCGGACCGGCCCGGCGCGAGCCTTTTCGCGCCCTCTTCAAGAGATGAAGCGTTGAGCTCCGGGCTCCTGAAATCGAATACGCAGCGGCCCTGCTCATGCATATTGCCGCCGTATCTGTAATCGAGCCCGGGGCAAAAGCCCCTGACTACCGCAGCGTCGATCTCCGCGCAGTAGAGCTCCGCGCACTCAAGAGCATCCTGCTCCCTGAAGGCCGTCGCCCAGGGACACTGTATCTGAGTCTCGTGGACCAGGCCATCCGAGGCCTCGAAGCTTCCCACATAAGCGCCGGGAGTGCTCAGAAGCTCTCCGTAGGCGAAATACGAGGTAAAATCGAGAGGATCGCCGTTTCTTAAGGCTCTCATGGCCATCCTGCGGCCCCGCCTTTCGCCGTAGGCCCTTTCAGCCAGCAGGAAGGCGTCTCTCCCTCTTTCGTATCCCAGGGCCTTAACGAAGCCCTCGTAGAAGGCCTTGAGCACGGCGGCGTGGTGCTTTTCGCTGAGCTTCATCTCATCTCACCTCGCAGACCAGATCCCTGATCACCCTGTCGTTATAAGGCTCGAGGCAGAGCTCGTCTTCTTTCACCTCTCTGCCGCAGGCAAGGCACACCCTGCCGTTGACCTTTACCAGGCACTTGCCGCAGGCCTCCTGATGGCAGGCCTCGTGCCTGAAGAAAGCGAGAGTGTTGTCGAGCTCGTCATATATCCTTTCGAGCAGGTCCATCACGGACATGCCCTCCTCGGCTTCGACCGTATATTCCTGAAAGACCTTTCCTCTCAGGATCTTTACTTTAACCTTTCTGCTTCTCTCCATTGGATCCTCCTCAGGAATAACTGAGCCTTTTGATCACGGCTTCTATATTCTCGATGTAGCCGAGCCTGCCGCCGGGCACGGGATAGTCGCCCTGCTCGACGGGGACCAGCCTGACCTCGCCGTCCCTGTATCTGGTCCAGACCAGGAACTCGTCGTTATCGGTATAGAAGTAGTCGCTCCTGATGAAGACGCCCCGGCTCTCCCTTCTGGCAAGAGAAGACTTGAGTATCGCCTCGGCGCAGACCAGCATCGATCTGCTCTCCAGCCAGTCCATCCAGCTGCGGTTGTACTCGCGAAGGCTCGTGGTGACGCCGTATACGGACAGGTCGAGCGCTTTTATCCCGCTCAGGGCCTTTTTCATGCCCTCCTCGTTCCTGACTACGCCGGCGCCGGCGGAGACGATCTCGTTGATCTTTTTCTTCAGAGTCCTGGGGTCTTTCGCGCCCTCAGAGAAGGGCCGCAGCGCGTCCGCTTCGGCCTTTTCAAGGCAGTTCGGGCACAATTCCCTGATCCCCGTCTCCTTAGCGTAAGCAGCGGCGCTCTTTCCCGCCTCAAAGCCCTGCACCAGCATCTGCGTGGTGGCGGCGGAGACCCTGTTGGCTCCGAAGGTGCCGCCGGTGCACTCACCGGCCGCGAAAAGTCCCCTGAGACTGGTCGCGAAAGACGGATCTACCATGATGCCGCCGTCGAAATAATGGGCGGCGCCGTACACGGGGATGCCCCTGTGTTCCTTGATGTAGCGGAACATCTCATTGCAGGTGCCGGTCTTGAGGAAGGGATAGCGGTCAAGGAAGGCTTTTTCGTGTTCCTCGTCCCTGAACTCCAGATCAAAGCTCACTCCGCCCCACTCGTCGCCCCTGCCCTCGTCCACGACCTCTTTGTACATGGCGTAGCAGAGCAGCAGCTTGTTCCACTCCGAGTGCAGGGCCAGATCGACGGCGCTTTGGGGCAGATGCCTGTCCATGAACTCCTCACCCTTGGCATTCCTGAGCCTGAACTCGTCGTTGGTGTGGATTATATAAGGCAGGATGCTGCCCCTCCACTTCATCGGGTGCGTGATCACGCCCGGGCAGAAGGTCACCATCTCCATGTCGGTCATCTCCGCTCCGGCTCTTATGGCCGCGGCCTGGCCTTCGCCCGCAAGACCCGTTGTGCCGGAGGTGAAGCTGTAGCAGTTGTGCATGCCGCCAGTCGCGAGCACGGTCGCCCCCGCGTTCACCGCGAAGATCTCGCCGCGCAGAAGATCGAGGAACAGGGCCCCGGCGACGTTGCCGTCTTTTGCCTTCAGCAGGTCGAGGAGCGAGGAATCCTCTATCACGTCGACGTCCCGCTCCTTAATCATCTTGTAATAGGTGTCGATGATGGTGGAGCCGGGGATGCCTATCTCCCTGTCGTCGCCCTTGGGATGGAGATTTTTGTTGTTCTCAACTATCTCCCTGATGACGGTGGGAGCGTTCTCCACGTACTGCTTCACCAGCGCTCTGTCGTTGAGATATACGCCCTCCAGGATTATGTCCTGATAGAACTTCTCCTTGCTGTCGTTCTCGTCGCCTATACCGATGTTCATGGAGGCCATGGACCTGCCGTCGCACATCACGTCGGCGCTGACGTTGGCTCCAGCCAGCAGAGTGGATCCGCTGCGGTTGACCTTGCCCTTGCAGACGATGAGGACCTTCGCCCCGCCGTCCGCTGCCGCCGCCGCGGCTCTGAGCCCCGCCCCGCCGCTGCCGACGATGAGGACGTCTGTCTTGATGATCTTCATTTATTGCTCCTCTTCGCTTCCTTCCGCGTCCCGCGGGCTGATGTCGACAGGATCCATGGAAGAATAGCCTTTCATATAATTCGCGTAATCGTTGAGGACCGAGACTATGACCGCCTTCGATCTCTCCGAGAGCAGATCGAAGCTCTCGTAGAACTCCCTGCCGTAGACCTGATGGAACAGAGTGTGCGCCCTGTGAGCCTCCCGGCCCTTCTCGGCTA
>JAEEIC010000274.1 GCA_016281165.1 Bacillota bacterium
CGACGAGGTCTCGGGCATCTTCCGCCTGCTCGTGAAATACGTGAAGTCGGAGATAGACGAGCTGAACAGGAGCAACGTCAGGGTGCGGATCATCGGGGATCTCGAAAAGCTTCCCGAAGAATCCGCCGAGGCCGCTCTTTACGCCGTGAGGACGACCGCGGAAAACACCGGCCTGGTGTTCTCCATCGCCATAAACTACGGGGGCAGGGCGGAGATCGTAAGAGCCGCGAGGAGGCTGGCGGAAAAGGCCGCGAAGGGAGAGATAAGTCCCGAAGAGATAAGCGAAGCTTCGATCTCGGAGGAGCTCTATACCGCCGGCATGCCCGATCCTGATCTGGTGATCAGGACCGGGGGAGAGCACAGGCTCTCCAACTTCCTCACCTGGCAGACCGCCTACAGCGAGGTCTATGTGACAGACGTCTACTGGCCCGATTTCACTCCCGAAGAGTACGACAGGGCCCTTGACTGGTACGCGGGACGCGACAGAAGGTACGGAGGCATCAAATGAAGACGAGGATCATCTCGGGCCTCATAATGGCGCCTCTGCTCGTACTGGTCTGGCTGGGAGGGCTGCCGCTCTTCGCTGCCTGCCTTCTCATCGCCGCCATGGGCATGCGCGAGTTCTACGAAGGCTTCAAGGCCATGGGAAGAGAGCCCGCCGCTTTCGCCGGCTATATCAGCCTCGGCCTGCTCTTTCTGATCGTTTACCTTAAGGAATTCGCGGGCATCCTCGCAGGGGAGGCGCTCATGACGTCTCTCGGCGCCTGGCTCTTCCTCACGGTCTTCCTCGCGCTGGCCGTGAGCCTCAGAAGAGAGGACCACGACGTGTTCGATGGGCCTTTAGGGGCTCTGGGAGCCCTCTACGTCGCTTTTTTCTGCGTCCACGTGATACTTGTCGAAAGGCGCTTCGGAAGCCTCGTATGGCTCATTTTCCTGGCCTCGTTCGGCACCGACATCATGGCCTACTTCACGGGGTATTTCCTCGGAAAGCGCAAGCTCTGCCCGAAGCTCTCGCCCAAGAAGACGGTCGAGGGAGCGATAGGGGGAGTGCTGGGGAGCGCGCTCTTCTGCGCCGTCTTCGCCCTGATCGCCTCGCCCGATAAAGTCCTGATCTGCGCCGCCGCGGGGCTTATCGCCTCGCCCTTCGCCCAGGCGGGAGACCTGATCGCCTCGGCTTTTAAGCGCAAGATGGGCATCAAAGACTACGGAAAGCTCATACCCGGACACGGCGGCATCATGGACCGCTTCGACTCGGTCCTCCTCACCGCCCCGTTCATATATTACGCGCTCACGGCGCTGCACAGTTTTTGATCAAATGAAGGATTTATGCGTACTGGGGTCGACCGGCTCGATCGGCACCCAGACATTGGACATAATACGGAACGCCCCGGAAGAGTTCAGGGCCGTCTCGCTCACAGCCGGCCGCAATATCGAGCTCTTCAGAAAGCAGCTGGAGGAGTTCAGGCCCCGCTACGCCGCCGTCGCGGAGATGAAGGACGCCGTGGAGCTGGCGAAGGAGTTCCCGAAGACCGCCTTCGGCTTCGGAATGAACGGTCTCGTCACCGCCGCTTCCATCGTGCCCTGCGCCATGGTGGTGAACTCGCTGCTCGGGATGATGGGCATCAGGCCCACCTACGAGGCGGTAAGGGCGGGCAGAGACATCGCCTTCGCCAACAAGGAGACCCTGGTCGCCGCCGGCTCACTTATAATGCCTCTGGTGAAGGAGAAGGGCGTGAACTTCCTGCCCGTCGACAGCGAGCATTCGGCCATCTTCCAGAGCCTGCAGGGCGCGGCGGGGAATCCCGTAAAGCGCATACTGCTCACCGCCTCCGGCGGGCCCTTCAGGGGATATACCAGGGAGCGGCTCGAGAAGGTGACCCTCGCCCAGGCTTTAAAACATCCCAACTGGTCGATGGGGGCCAAGATCACCGTCGACTCGGCCACCATGATGAACAAGGGCCTCGAGATCATCGAAGCCAGCTGGCTCTTTGACGTCCCGCCCGAAAACATCAAGGTGCTCGTCCATCCCGAGAGCGCCCTGCATTCGGCGGTAGAGTTCGAGGACGGATCGATAATAGGCCAGATGGGAGCGCCCGACATGCACATACCCATCGCCTACGCCCTGAGCTGGCCCAAACGCGTGAAGGGCGCCGGCAGGACCCTCGATCTGGCCGCTCTGGGAACGCTGCGTTTCGAGGAGCCCGATCCTGAGGTCTTCCGCTGCCTTGCCCTCGCTTACAGGGCGATAGAGGCGGGCGGCAGCTGCCCCTGCTGCATGAACGCCGCCAACGAGGAGGCCGTGGCCGCCTTCCTCGCCGAAAAGATATCCTTCGTACAGATCGCGGACGTAGTCGAAGCCTGCCTGGATTCGCACGTCCCGGAGGAGCTCGCCTCCGTCGATCAGATCGAGGATCTCGAGAAGAGGGTGCGCGAAAAGGCGCGCTCCGTGATCGGAAACATGATGAATGAAAGGAGGAACTGAATGAGTTACGTACTTACGCTCATATATGCCTTCCTGCTGTTCTGCTTTATGATAATCATCCACGAATTCGGCCATTTCATCACCGCGAAGCTGCTCAACGTCAAGGTGAACGAATTCGCCATCGGCATGGGGCCGGCCCTGTACAAAAAGCAGGGCAAAGAGACCCTCTTTTCCGTGCGCCTTTTCCCCATCGGCGGCTACTGCGCCCTTGAAGGTGAAGAAGACGACGGGGAGGGCGACAAGAACGACCCGAGGTCCTTCCTCAACCAGTCCTACCCGAACAAGCTCCTGATACTGGTCGCGGGCTCGGTGATGAACCTCGTCTTCTGCATCGTTATAATGATCATCGTCTACCTGACTCTCAAGGTGGGCTTCTTCAGGGCCGTGAACTACGCCTTCGGCGTCACCGGCCTGGTCGTGAAGTCCATATATACCGGCCTGCAGATGCTCTTCTCGGGCGCCGCCTCCAGCGACGACGTGATGGGCATAGTCGGCATCGCGGGAGTAGTGAGCGAGCAGGCGAAGATGGGGCCCCTCGACGTCAGCTACCTGATGGCGATCCTGAGCGCCAACCTGGCCGTCATGAACATGCTGCCGATACCGGCGCTCGACGGCGGGCGCATACTGCTGCTCATCATCAAGTGGATCAGCCGCGGCAGGCTCTCGGACAGGACGGAGACCATAATCAACACCGTGGGCATGATACTTCTCATGGCCCTGATGCTGTTCCTGGTCGTCAAGGATACCATAAGGTTCTTTTAAGGAGGATTCATGAGGATCACAAGACAGGTCAAGGTCGGCGGCATACCGATAGGGGGCGGGGCTCCCGTCACCGTGCAGTCGATGTGCAATACCGACACCAGGGACCCGAAGGCGAGCCTGGAGCAGATCGAAAGGCTGGCTGACGCGGGCTGCGAGATCATAAGGCTGGCTGTCCCCGACATGGAGGCCGCGAAGGGCTTCGCCGAGATCAAGAAGCGCTGCCCGCTGCCCATGGTCGCCGACATACACTTCGATTACAGGCTGGCCATCGCCGCCATCGACGGCGGGGCCGACAAGATCAGGATCAACCCGGGCAATATCGGCAGCGAGGACAGGGTCGCGGCCGTGCTCGAAAAGGCCAAGGCGGCCGGGATACCCATACGCATAGGCGTGAACTCCGGCTCCCTCGAAAAGGAGCTGCTGAAGAAGTACGGCGGGGTCACGGCGGAGGCTATGTGCGAGAGCGCCCTCAAGGCGGTCGCGTATTGCGAGAGCTTCGGCTTTGATGATATAGTGGTATCGCTGAAATCCGCCGACGTGAAGATGAACCACGAGGCGCACAAGCTCTTCGCCTCCCAAAGCGACAGGCCCCTGCACATAGGCCTTACCGAATCTGGAGCGGGGAGGATGGCGGAGATCAAGTCCGCCGCCGCTTTAGGCGCTCTTCTGCTTGAGGGCATAGGCGACACCATGCGCATATCCCTCACCGGAGACCCGCTGAGAGAGGTCATACTGGCCAGGGAGGTGCTCGCGGCCGTGGGAGCGAGAAAGCGGGGCATAGACTTCGTCTCCTGCCCGACCTGCGGCAGGACGAGGGTCGATCTTCCCGCCATCGCCTCCGTCGTGGAGGCGAGGCTCTCGCCGCTCTCCGAAAAGCTGGCCAAAGAGGGCCGGTTCCTCAGGGTCGCGGTGATGGGCTGCGAGGTCAACGGGCCCGGAGAGGCCGCGGGAGCGGACTTCGGGGTCGCCTGCGGCAAGGGCGTCGGTCTGCTGCTGGACCACGGGAGCATAGTAAAAAAGGTCGATGAGGATCAGATCGCGGACGAGCTCATCGCGCTGATCACTTCGAAATAGAGATCAAAGAACAAGAACAGGGGAAAAAGAAAATGAAGAAAAAGATCTTATCCGTTATCCTTACGCTCGCGCTCTGCGCGGGGCTTTTCGCCGGCTGCGGCGCTAAACAGGAGCAGAAGCCGGCCGAGCCGGCTCCCGCCCAGACCCAGCCGGAGCAGAAACCGGCCGAGCAGCCGTCCCAGCCTGAGCAGAAGCCGGCTGAACAGCCCGCGGAGCAAAAACCGGCCGAGTCCGAACAGAGACCGGCTGAGCAGCCTCAAAACCAGCAGGCGAACGAGCCCAAGTTCAGGCTAACCAAAGAAGAGTATCCCAGAGTCGACGGCTCCACCGTCACCATCCCTCTCTCCGAAGCCTTCTATTCGAAGCTCACCGGAGCGAGCGCCGATGAGGCGAGCCTCTTCATCAAGCACAACAAGACCCACGCGGCCTACGTGAACCTCATCAACAACGATACCGACATCATCTTCGTCACCAGCCCCAGCGAGGAGGAGCAGGCTCTGGCAAAGGACGCGGGCGTCGAACTCGAAGTCGTTCCCATCGTCAGCGAAGCCTTCGTCTTCCTGGTCAGCGCCGACAATGAGGTCCAGGGCCTGACCCACGACCAGATCGTCGGCATCTACAGCGGCAGGATCACCAACTGGAAGGAAGTCGGCGGAAAAGACGTGCCCATAAGAGCCTTCCAAAGGCCCGTCAATTCGGGCAGCCAGACCGGCATGCTCGACCTGGTCATGGATGGTACTCCGATGGCCGAAGCTCCGACCGAGCTCATCACCGCCTACATGGGCGAGCTCATCGACGCCGTGGCCGCCTATAACAACGAGCCCGACGCCATAGGTTACTCGTATTACTATTATGTAAACGACATGTGGGGCTACAACAAGACCAGGCTCCTGGCGATAGACGGAGTCTTCCCCAACAACGATACCGTGGCCGACGGCAGCTACCGCTATCATACCGCCTACTACGCGGTGATCAGAAAGAGCGAGCCCGAAGGCAGCACCGTGAGAAAGATGCTCGACTGGATACTCTCCGAGGAAGGGCAGACCCTGGTCGAGGATACCGGCTACGTCAGAGCCGGCAAGTGAAAGGAAGGGTGAGACCCATGAAGAAAACTATCAGGCTGATCTCTCTGGCCCTGGTGCTGGCGCTTCTGGCGGCCTGCGGAGACTCTCCCGCGGTCCCTCAGAACACGCCCCAGCAGCCGCAGCAGACCGAGCAGCCTCCCGCCCAGCAGGGCACGGAGCCCGCTCAGGCCCAGCAGGGTACGGAGCCTGCCCAGACGCAGCAGGGCGCTGAGCCGGTGAAGACCGAGCCCGAGCCTCCCGCTCCCGCCTACGAGCCGCAGCCGGTCTTCAGGGACGGGATCCTCAACGGCACTGTCATCGACGAACACAGCGAGAACGACGAGGCCTACGCCGCCCAGTACGATACCTACAAGAACTGTTTCTGGGTCACGATCTCGGGTCTTAAGGAAGAGTCTGTCGAGAACGCCATAAACGGCGACATCATGGGCATGTACAACAAGGCCAACCGCTGGGAGATACCTCCCTTCAGGGGCACTGCCCAGGTCGATCCCAAGGACTACGAGGGCGGCAGCAAGTACTTCAATATCAACGACTGTTTCAACATCAACGACTATCTCAGCCTGCAGGGTAGCTACACCATCTATCAGAGGGACGGGGACTATCCCTATCTTTCCTACTGCGACTTCTTCACCGCCACCTACGATCTGAGGACGGGAAAGAAGCTGGCCCTCAGGGACCTTTTCGCCGAGGGCTACCCTTATGAGGATATCATCAACAAGAGAGTGATGGAGTACCTCGATTCCGAGAACGCCCAGGAGGAGTTCATCCAGGGCGATGACGAACCCTATTATGAGGACTCGTACAAGGAGACCTTCGTCAAGCTCGTCGCCCCCTTCAAGGGCATAAGAGAGGACCAGCGCTACTACCTGACCAATTACGGCCTCTGCGTGGTCCTGGACTATAACGACAAGGCCATAGACATCAGCGGCTTCTACATCACCCCCGTGACGGTGCAGATAAGCTACGGAGACTTTTACGACGGCCTGCTGCTGGGAAGAGGCAGCGATCCCTCTATCTACACCGACGCCTCGAAGCAGTGCAGATATCTCATGTACAGTCTCGGCGGGGAAGAGGTCCGCGAGGTCAAGAAGCTCTACGAAGGTCCGTATAACATCGATTTCGAAGAGCAGCTGACCTATCCCGAGCAGCTCCCCGAAGAGCTCCTCAAGCAGGTGAGGGTGAAGCTGGCCGCCAACCGCCAGCAGCTGCAGCCCTACATCAGGGCCTGCGAGGAAGCGGAAGATCCCGAGGACAAATACTTCTACGGGTCCAACAGCTGCTACGTCGAGGGGGTCGGGAATTACTATATCGCGAATTTCTATACCGATACGCCTCCCCTGACCGATGGCGCCGAATACACGAACACCTACAGCAATATGATCTGGGATCTCGATCTTGAGCCTGTCGCCGCCGGCGATATGTTCCAGTCAGGCTTCGACTGGCAGAGCTATCTGGCGGAGAAGTTCAGGACCAGCTTCGAGGAGCAGCTGAGCTACGGTTATTCCTGCGATCATGAGCCCGATTTCAGGGCCCTGGCCGCCGATCCGAGGATCAGTATATCCAACGACAGTATCGGGTTCCGTTCCTCCGGCCGGGTCAAGATGTACAATTACCAGTACGGCTACGACACCGACTTCGAACCGTACTGCTACATCTATTTCCATGACGACGACGCGATGCTGCTGAACATACTCTAGAAAAAACGCGCTTTCGACCTGCCGGGCGGCATGGCTGCCCGGCAAGATTTTTTGACAGATGTCCTTCGCGAGCCTGAGCTTCATATTCTTCTTCATACCGGTCTTCTTCGCCCTGTACTTCATCGCGCCGAAGAAGGCGAGAGCGGCGGTCCTGCTCGCGGGCAGCCTCGTTTTCTATGCCTGGGGCGACGTGAGGGCTCTGGCGCTGCTCTTGTGCCTCAGCCTCTTCACCTGGCTCACGGGCCTTTTGGCGGTAAAGAATAAAGCCTTCATGTGGCTGGGGATAGGTGCGGATCTGGCGGCTCTCGCGTATTTCAAGTACGCCGGGGGGACCATGGGGCTTCCCGCCGGCATGTCCTTTTACGTCTTTCACGCCGTGAGCTATCTGGCCGACGTGAGCAGGAGAGGGAAGAGCGCGGGGCTTTTCCGCTTCTCGCTCTACATGGCCATGTTCCCCAAGCTCATGATGGGCCCCATCGTCAGCTTCGACGACTTCGAGGAAAGGTATGAGCGCATGAGCCCCTCGGCGGGCATGTGCGCGGACGGCTGCTTCCTCTTTACCGTCGGCCTGGCCAAAAAGGCCCTA
>JAEEIC010000275.1 GCA_016281165.1 Bacillota bacterium
CCGAAGCGGAGAGCGGCCTTGTTTACGATACCGTCATACACGCCTCCGCCGTGGGAGACTACAAGCCCCAGTTCTCCTTCCGGATGGAGGACATGGCGGACGAGCTGGCGGACGATATCATAAACGCCGGCACCCTGGAAAGAGACGAGCTGAGAGACCTGATACTGGCGACCCTCACCGACCCCGAGTGCAAGGTCAACGACGACAGCAAGATAAGCAGCTACGAGCCTCATCTGACCGTCAAGCTCACCCTGACCGTCAAGCTCATCGCCAACCTGAGAAGATGGTTCCCCAACGCCACGCTCATAGGCTGCAAGCTCCTGGAGAACGTCCCCAGGGAGCACCTCATCGACGTGGCCCATCATCTCTGCGTCAAGAACGACATGGATTACATCATGGCCAACGACCTGGCGGAGCTCAGGAACGGCCAGCTCATCAGATATCTGGTGAACAGGGACGGCTATACCGGCATCGCCCTCAACAGCGAGGACGGTCCCGCTCTGCTGGACTACGCCGCCGGGCACTGGTTTTAGGAAGGAGGGCTGCTTGTGAAAAGGACCTTATCGCTGACTGTCGTCCTGCTCCTGCTGATATCAGTCATCTTCACGGCGCCCGTCTTCGGAGCCTCGGAGGTCCCCAAGCTTGAGGCGGAGTCCGCCATGCTCATAGACATGACCACGGGAGACGTGCTCTACAAGCTCAACGCCGACGAGATGAGGTACCCGGCCAGCACCACCAAGATGATCACGGGCATCCTGGCCATCGAAAAGCTCGACTTCAAGGCCACGCTCACCGCCGATCAGGAGGTCGCGGCGACTCTGGGCACCTCCCTCAAGCTCAAGGACGGGGAGGAGATCAACGCCTGGGACGCCCTCAACGCCATGATGGTCGGCTCCTGCAACGACTGCGCCGTCCTCATCGCCAAGGCCATCGCCGGCAGCGTCTACGAGTTCGTCAACATGATGAACGCCAAGCTGGCGGAGATAGGGGTGACCAAGACCCACTTCACCAATCCCCACGGCCTGCACGAGGACGACCACTATTCCTGCGCCTCTGATCTCGCGGCCATCGCCATGTACTGCATGCAGAACGAGACCTTCAGGCAGATCGTGCGCCAGGGCGATTACACCGTTCCCGCCACCAACAAGAGCGAAGAGAGGGTGGTCGACAGCACCAACCTGCTCATCAAGGACGAGAACGACACCAACCGCATCTACGTCGACAACGTCCTCAGATACTGCAAGTACCCCGGCGTCTTCGGCATCAAGACCGGCTATACCAAGGCCGCGGGCGGCTGCCTCATCTCCGCCGCCGAAAAGGACGGCACGAAGATCATGTCCGTGATCTTGAAGTCCTCAAGCATGGGCCGCTTCGCCGACAGCATCAAGATGCTCGACTGGGGCTTCGCCAATTTCAGGACCATACAGTGCACCCACGCGGGCGACGTGCTCGAGGATACCGTCGCCGTCAAGAGGGGCGCCTTCAACAAGGTGGGGGTCAAGGTAGCGGATGATATCTTCTATACCATCCCCTCCGAGGCCGCCGATTCCATCATCACCACCAGGCTGGTGCTCGAGGAGAGCGTCAAGGCCCCCGTTGAGGCGGGCGCGGTCCTGGGCACCCTCGAGGTCTACGAGAGCGGGCTCAAGGTGGGATCCACCGACGTCCTTGCCGTCGAGAGCATAGAGAAGGGCGGCATACTCTCCGTCTTCGGCGTCGAGGACGCCACCGCCAAAAAGATCTGGACCGGCCTGATACTCTTCGTCTTCCTGCTCATCGCTCTTCTCGCGACCTACGTCATCATCAAGAGAAGGCAGATCGCCAGAAAGAAGGCCGCCAGGGCCGCGAAGCTCAAGGCCCGTCAGGAGGCGGAGGAGCGCAGGCGCCAGATGTGGAGCCGCAACTACGATCAGGAGCGCTACGGACGGCCTCCCAGAGACGAGGACGACAGATAGACTGAAACACATCATATGTTCGACATACAGGAAGAACTGAAAAAACTGCCCGACAGCCCCGGAGTCTACATGCACAAGGACGCTTTCGGGCAGATAATATATGTGGGGAAGGCGATCTCTCTCAAAAAGAGGGTCCGCCAGTATTTCCAGTCGTCCAAAAATCAGACCCCCAAGGTGCGCCGCATGGTCGAGGACATCGCCGAGTTCGACTACATCACCTGCGGCAGCGAGATGGAGGCCCTGATACTGGAATGCAATCTCATCAAGAAGTATTCCCCCTATTACAACATCCTCCTGCGCGACGACAAGACCTATCCCTACATCAGGGTCACCATGGCGGAGGAGTATCCCCGCATAATGAAGACCCGCCGCATCGTCAACGACGGCTCCCGCTACTACGGGCCCTACGCCGACGCGGGGGCGGTGACCACCATAATCGACCTGCTCAACGACTTCTACAGCCTCAAGCGCTGCGCGGCCGAGAGCTTCGGGCCCGGCTTCGCGCCCTGCCTCAACTACCACATCAAGCGCTGCCGCGGGGTCTGCCAGGGAGGGGTCGACAAGAAGGAATACATGGAGCTGATCGACAAGGTCTGCGATTTCCTGCAGGGCAGGGACCGCAGCCTCGAGCAGGAGATGAAGAAGCGCATGGAGAAGGCCTCGGAGGAGATGAACTTCGAGGAGGCCGCCCTGTGGCGCGACTATCTGCAGGCCGTCGAGGCCGTCAACCAGAAGCAGAGGGTGGTGCTCTCCAGGCCCGAGAACATCGACATAGTGCTCATGACCCAGGGCCTTTCGGGCATACACGCGGTGCTCTTCACCGTGAGAGACGGCAAGCTCTCCGGCCGCGAGAGCTTCTATCTGGGAAACGACATCCCCGGCAGCCGCGAGGAGATATGCTCG
>JAEEIC010000276.1 GCA_016281165.1 Bacillota bacterium
AAGCTTCTTCCCGACCGGGATAGTACTTCCGTTCATAAGCCTGGGAGGCAACGCTATGCTGCTCTTCCTTACCGAGATGGGGATACGGTATAATATATCAAAGCATTCTCTCGAGACTCAGCTGCCGGTTCAGGAGGCATAGATGAAAGTGATATTAAGCTGCGGAGGCACGGGCGGCCACATTTATCCGGCCATAGCCATCGCGGACAAGATAAAAGAAAAGCGCCCGGACGCCGAAGTCCTGTTCATCGGGACGATAAAGGGCATGGAGAACGAGCTCGTTCCGAAGGCGGGCTATGAGATCAAAGGCATAGACGCGAGCGGCTTCAACAGAAAGCATCTGCTCGCCAATATAAGCACGCTGCGCAACTTCACGAAGGGCGGAAGCGAAGCGGGGCAGATCATCCATCAGTTCCGTCCGGATATCGTCATAGGGACCGGCGGATACGTGACCGGGAGCGTCATCACCGCGGCCAGAAGGCAGCACATTCCCTGCTACATCCACGAGCAGAACGCATTCCCAGGCATAGCCAACAAGTTCCTGCACCCCATGACCACGAAGACCTTCATAAGCTTTGAGGAATCCGCAAGATACTTCAGGCACAAGGATAAGCTGGTCCTCTCGGGGAACCCCGTGCGGGGCGATTTTTCGAGGCTCGACACGGCTGCCTGCAGGGCGGCGCTGGGCCTCGGGGCCGAACTTATGATACTCGTCTTCGGCGGGAGCCTTGGCGCGGAGGCGATAAATTCCGCCGCTCTGCGGCTTATTGACGGAATACGCGGAAAGAATGTAAAATTATATTTCGTTACAGGCAAACGTTATTATGAAGAGGTAAAGGCAGCCGCGGAGGCTAAGGGCCTGGATCAGACCGTTCTGATGCCCTATGCGGACAACATGCCCGAGCTCATGTGCGCGTGCGACATAGTCGTGAGCCGCGCGGGAGCGATAGCCGTGTCCGAGATCATGGTGTGCGGCCGTCCCTCGGTGCTGATACCCTCGCCAAACGTGACCAACAACCACCAGTACTACAACGCGAAGGCCGTCGCCGACGCCGGAGCAGCGGTGCTGATAGAAGAAAAAGACCTTAACGCCGACCCCGGCCTGCTCTCGCAGGCTCTGCTGCGCCTCGAGGCTGACGAAGCCGCGAGAACGGCGATGCAGGAGGCGGCAAGAGCGGCGGCAAAGCCCGACGCGGCAGGCGTGATAGTGCGCGAACTCGGTATCTGAGTCAGATGGCAAAACAGATAGAATACGAAGAAGATAAGGAACTGCGCGGACTTGAGGATCTCGAGGAATTCCTGAGGGAGACCGATCCGAACGTGCCTGAGGAGCCTGAACCCGCCGAGGAGGGCGAACCCGAAGAGGTCCTGCCCAAAAAGCTCAGGGACGAGAGCCTTAAGAAGAAAAAGCGCAAACGCAGAAGAAGACGCAAGGCAAATCCCTTTGTGGTCATTTTTGTATTGCTCCTCATCCTTTTCGCCTGCTACCGCTTCCTGATGTCCGACTTCTTTACCCTTACGCACATCGAGGTCAGCGGCAATAAGTATTACACTCCCGCTCAGGTCATAGAGATATCAGGCATAGAGACGGGCTGGAACCTGTTTAAATACGACCGTTCCGGCGCCAAGGCCGCTCTTCTTGACGACCCGTATATCAGCCTTGCCGAGATAAGGCTCGATCCGCCTTCGACCATGCTGATGAACATTACCGAGCGCGAGGAATACGCATGCATACCCTACGGCGGTCAGTTCATACTCATAGACCGCGAGGGCCTTGTGCTGCGCATAGCCGACAAGGAACCCGTGCTTCCCCTGCTCGAGGGCATGACCATCATCGACATGACCCCCGGAAAGCCTCTCACCACCGAAGAGACCTATCTGCTCTCCGACACCCTTGAGCTGCTCTCCATAGTCGACGATCACGACATCTATTTCAAGCGCGTCAACTTCTCGTCGGTGGTCGTAAGGGCGTATATCAAGGACCAGCTCTACTGCGAAGGGACCCCCGCGAATATACGCGACAACATGGCAGGAATAGCCAAGCTCGCGCAGGAGCTCTATCAGAAGGGCATCGACAGGGGCATCATCAAGGTGGGCAAAAACAACTATCTGTCCTTCAGCCCCCAGATAGAGTAGTCCGGAGCTCAAAAAGGCCCGAAAAAAACTATATATATTACAGAAAAATTAGTGCATATTATGAGCTGTTGTGATAAAATAACTCAATAATATGTGCTTTTATTTTTAGGAGGGTCACCATGTCTCCATTATTACAGTATGAAGCTCCTGTAGATTCCCCCGCCAAGATCAGAGTGGTCGGCGTAGGCGGCGCAGGGTGCAACGCGGTCAACCGCATGATCGAATCAGGCCTTCAGGGTCTCGATTTCATAGCAGTCAACACCGATAAACAGGTTTTAAATAAAAACAAGGCCGAGACCAAGATCCAGATAGGCGAAAAGCTCACCAAGGGTCTCGGAGCCGGCGGCAACCCCGAGATCGGACAGAAGTCCGCGGAAGAAAGCCTCGAGAGCATCGAGCAGTTCCTGCAGGGCAGCGACATGGTGTTCATCACCGCAGGCATGGGCGGCGGCACAGGCACAGGCGCGGCTCCGATCATCGCCAAGGCGGCGAAGCTCTCCGGAGCCCTCACCGTAGGCGTAGTCACCAAGCCTTTTACCTTCGAAGGCAAAAAGCGCAAAGAGCACGCCGAGCTCGGCATCAGGTTCCTCAAGAACTACGTAGACTCCCTCGTAGTCGTGCCGAATGACAAGCTTCTGCAGATATCTGACAAGAATACGAGCATGCTCGACGCCTTCTCCAAGGCGGACGAAGTGCTCAAGGACGGCGTCGAAGGCATCGCAGGCCTCATAAGCGATTCCGGCCTCATAAACCTCGACTTTGCGGATGTAAAGACCGTAATGAGCGACAAGGGCATAGCCCACATGGGCGTAGGTACCGGTTCCGGCGAGAACCGCGTCGAAGCGGCCATCAAGAACGCTGTTGAGAGCCCGCTGCTCGAGACCTCCATCAAGGGCGCAAAGGCAGTGCTGCTCTACATCATGGGCGGCTACGACCTCGGACTTCTCGAGGTCAACAACGCGGCAGACTCGATCAGCAGAGACGCAGACGAAGACGCCATCATCATCTTCGGCGCCGCCATCAAAGAAGACATGCATGACGAGATCCGCGTGACCGTTATCGCTACAGGTTTTGAAGAGGAGATGGGCAAGGGCAGGGGCCTTGACGAAGAGGCGCCCGAAGAAGGCCAGACCATCGAGGTTCCGGACTTTTCGGACAGAGACGAGACTCAGGGCAATCCCGATACCGACTTCCCGATACCGAACTTCCTCCAGTCAAAGAATTTTAATTTCTGATCCTGAAGCTTTCACGAAGCCGGTGCGTCCCACCGGCTTCTTTGACTTTTATGCTGCTGAGCTCTAAAGACAACAGAATAGTGAAAGACGCCGCGAAGCTGCGCGAAAAGAAGTACCGCGACGCGTCCGGCTGCTTTCTTCTAGAAGGGCCCGAGGCAGTGCGCGAGGCGGCCCGGCAGGGCGGAAGGCTCCGGTTCATCTTTACAAGGGCCGGCGCTTCGCTCCCGGAGCTCGGTATAGAGCTCTTCGGACAGGCTCCGGCCGTATACGAGACCACGGAAGACGTATTCGCAAAGCTGGCGGGCACAGAGACCCCGCAGGGCGTCGTCGCCGTGGCCGAAAGGCCCCTCTGGAAAGAAGAAGACCTCTTTCCCCGTGAAGACAGCAACGTTCTGGTGCTCGACAGGGTCCAGGACCCCGGCAATACCGGCACGCTGATACGCACCGCCGAGGCGATGGGCTTCGCAGGCGTTCTGCTCGTTAAGGGCTGCTGCGACCCCTGGTCGCCCAAGGTGGTGAGATCTGCCGCGGGAAGCCTTCTGAGGCTCCCGACCCTTCAGGCTGAAAGCGCGGCCGACGCTCTCGCCCTGCTCGTAAAGCACGGCAAACGATGCTTCTGCGCGCTGATGGACGGCGAGACCGCTTGCTGCGACGCGGAGCTCGCAAAAGGCTGCGCCGTCGTCATTGGCAACGAGGGCAGGGGTGCATGCGAGGAATTCATCCGGGCATGCGGGGGGCTCAGGATCCCCATGGAGGGTTCCACCGAATCGCTCAACGCCGCGTTCGCCGGCGCGATAATCATGTACGAATCTCTGCGTCAGAGACTGACTGCGGAGAAATAATAAAAAGGACAGACGTTATGAAAGAAAAGATCGCTGCAATGATGCAGGAAGTCCGCGAAAGGATGTCAAAGGCTTCATCCGCCGAAGATGTCGAAGCCATGCGCATCCGCTTTCTCGGCAAGAAGGGCGAGCTGACGGAGATACTCCGCTCGATGAAAGACCTCGCTCCCGAAGAAAGAAAGACCATGGGACAGCTGGCGAACGAGGCCAGGGCAAACATGGAGTCCATGCTGCAGAGCCGCATGGCAGAGTTCAAGGCCATGCAGAAGAAGGCTGAACTCGCCGCCCAGACCATCGACGTCACCGAGCCCGGCATCGTGACCCCCGAGGGCCACAAGCATCTCATCTCGATCACCATCGACGAGATAACCCGCATCTTCATGAGCATGGGCTTCTCCCTCGCGGAAGGCCCCGAGGTCGAGACCGTGTTCAACAACTTCGACGCGCTCAACGCGGGTCCCAACCACCCCGCAAGGGACATCACAGACACCTTCTACATCAACGACGACGTGCTGCTGCGCACCCAGACAAGCTGCGTGCAGGTGCGCATGCTCCAGGCCCAGAAGCTGCCCGTCGCGGTGTTCGCTCCGGGCAGATGCTTCCGCTGCGACACCCCCGACGCGACCCATTCGCCCATGTTCCACCAGGTCGAAGGCCTTGTGGTGGACGAAGGCCTCACAATGGCAGACCTCAAGGGCTGCCTCGACAGCTTTGCGAAGCAGATGTTCGGTTCCGACATCCGCACCAAGTTCCGCCCGCATCACTTCCCGTTCACCGAGCCCTCGGCCGAGATGGACGTGAGCTGCTTCAAGTGCGGCGGCAAGGGCTGCAACGTATGCAAGGGCAGCGGCTGGATAGAGATCCTCGGCTGCGGCATGGTGCACCCGAGCGTGCTCAAGGTCGGCGGCATCGATACCGAGAAATATACAGGCTTCGCCTTCGGCATGGGCGTGGAACGCATAGCCATG
>JAEEIC010000277.1 GCA_016281165.1 Bacillota bacterium
CTTTGAGAAGACGGGGCCGTGGCCTCCCTTCTCGATGTTGATGACGGGATAGCTGGCGTCGGGGGAGAAGCTGAAGGGGGGAGCGGCCTCCATCTTGAAGTAGGCCTTCAGGTCTTCGCTGCCGGTCTCCTCGGCGCTGCCCAGGATCAGGCGGACGCCCTTCTTGAAGCCTCCCGCGATCTTCTGCGCGGCGAGGATGGCGTAGAGGCCCGCGACGGCGGGACCCTTGTCGTCACTGACTCCGCGGCCGTAGATATATCCGTCTTTTCTCGCCATCTTATACGGGTCGGTGTCCCAGCCCTTGCCTTCGGGGACCACGTCCAGATGAGCCAGGATGCCCAGCTCGGCGGGCTGGGGGCCCGCTTCGGCGGTCACCACGTAATTGTCGAAATTCTTCGCGTCAAGGCTGTGCTCCTGCACGATCTTCATCGCTTCGGCCAGGACCTTCGCCGGGCCTTCGCCGAAGGGCTTGCCTTCCTTCGCCTCTTCGCGGACGCTCTTGATATTGACCAGTCTTTCCAGATCGGAAAGCATGTTCTCTTTATTCTCTTCAAAGAATCTGTCGATCTGCTCGCGGTACATATGAACTCCTTTCCGGCCCAAAGCCGGATACTCTGAAATATCGAACACTTTATTTTAACACGTAAGGGGACCGGTGGAAATAAAAAAGCGGAAAGCTCATCAGGGAGTTTTCCGGCGATCTTTGCTTTATACCATTCCCCGGGCCTGCGGAAACGTGCGTGGATGAACAAGAAGGAGGGTCGTAGGCAGGCCCGGTACAGGCATTATGTGGTGGTCTCCGCTGTATCCGGAGCGGAGCCCGGAAGGTTTGGTTAGCTACTGCTAACTGACAAGAACAATATAGCAGAGAAGCTCACGGGTGTCAAGCGGGAAATCAAAAAAATCGGCCGATATCGCGAATATCAGCCTGCGATGCGTTTCGCAGGATCGAAACGGGCATATCGCAGATCTGCGTCAGAAGCTCGAAAACATTTCAAAAAACCGCGCCGGACCCTGAAAACCATGCCTAAGGCCTGTACCGGATCCGAACGGCCTGTCGAAAGACCGCCTCGCAGCCCGAACGGCCTGTCAGAAGTCCGCCTCGCAGCCCGAACGGCCTGTCGGAAGACCGCCTCGTAAACCGAACGGCCTGTCGGCAGACAGCCCCATAAACCGAACGGCCTGTCGGAAGTCCGCCTCGCAGCCCGAACGGCCTGTCGGAAGTCCGCCTCGTAAACCGAACGGCCTGTCAGAAGACCGCCTCGCAGCCCAAACGGCCTGTCATAAGACCGCGCGGGGTCCGAAATGCGTAACGAAGCCCCAGGCTGACGCCGGAAAGCCCCTCCCGCAGGGCCTTCCGTCCCCCGTTTTCGCGGAAAGGCCGTTGAGCTATCTGCTTTTCGGTGATATCATGTCATTAGTATCGATATTTGATATATATGCAGAAAGGACCGCAAGTCCGATGAACATCGATTTTTACCGCAATTACATCGCCGTCGTGGAGCTCGGCACCCTTTCCGCCGCGGCCAGGTCCCTGCACGTGGCCCAGTCGGCCCTCAGCAACCAGATCAAACAGTTCGAGGAGGAATACGGCACCCCTCTCTTTACCAGATCCGCGCGGCGCATGGAGCTCACCGAAGCCGGGCGCATACTCTACCGCAAGTCCAAGGACATGATCACCCTGCTGGATTCGGCCCGCAAAGAGATAGAAGCGAGCGTCGAAGGCGCTCAGGGCAGCCTCAGGCTCGGCGTGACCCAGGCGGCCCCCGACAGATATCTCAAGGGCCTGCTCCTGGCCTTCCACCGCAGCGCTCCCGACGTGCGCTTCGAGATATTCGAGGAGAGCTCCGTGATGATACTGGAGCAGCTGCGCTCCGGAGTCATCGAGATAGGCATACAAAGGCATCCCGACAGGCTCCCGCCCTTCCTCACCGAGGTCCTTGCCCGCGAGGAGAGGGTCTGCGCCTACGTGAGAAGGGACGCCTCCTGGATAGACGCGGAGGCTCCCACCCTCGACGTCTCGGAGCTCGCCAAAGCGCCCCTTGCCATCTCCCGCGGCATCGTGGGCCTGCTGGACGACATCTTCGAGCGCCAGGGCATCTCCCCGAAGATCATGAGCGTCTCCACATCCAGGAGCAATCCGATGATGTGGGCCCAGGAGGGGATGGCCGTCGCCATCATCAGGGCGGGGGAGAGCGAGTTCAGGGACGCCGATATCTGCCGCTGCATACCCTTGAGCTCCTCGGATGAGATCATCAGCGCCGAGCTTAGGGCCACCCGCAGCATCGTGGTCGTGAAGGACGCGGCACTCTCTTCGGCCGCCCGCCGCTTCATCGAATTCCTGCGGGAATATAAAGAAACATGAACAAGTCTGCGGTTTTTGCGGCAAAAAGTATAGAAATCAACATCTCTCTCTGCTACAATATAGGAAAACCGGCTCGTTTATTATTAAGATAAAGGAGATATACTATGGGTAAATTTCTTGTAAAAGAGACCAAGACCGGATTCCATTTCAATCTGGTCGCCACCAACGGACAGGTCATAGGCTCCAGCGAAGTCTATACCACCATGGCTTCCCTCAAGAAGGGCGTCGAGAGCGTCAAGAAGTGCTGCGTCGGCGGCGTGCAGGATCTGACCGTCGAGACCCCCGAAGAGGTCAAGCACCCCAAGTTCGAAGTCTACACCGACAAGGCCGGCGAGTTCCGCTTCCGCCTCAAGGCCCGCAACGGCGAGATCATCCTAGGTTCCGAGGGCTACAAGGCCAAGCCCTCCTGCCTCAACGGCATCGAGAGCGTAAGGAAGAACGCTCCTGACGCCGAGATCGAGATGGTGGAAAAGTAGATCCGCGTCTGAAAAAGCCTCCCGGCCCTGCCGGCCGGGAGTTTGGTGTGTAAAAAAGCTCCGCCCACAGAGGACGGAGCTTTTCTCATGCGCACGTTTCGCGTCAGCCCGGCGCGGATGACGCCGGGTCGAGCCGCGCTAGGGCCTGTCCGTAAGGCCCTTCAGGGCCCATTCATAATCGCGGAAGGCTCTGAAGAGCTCGTCCAGGGCTGCTTCGCGGGCGCTCTTCGCCGCTTCCGCTCTGTCTTTCGCGTCGAGCCAGGCGTTCTGCGATATCATGCCGCGCTCAAGGCTGACCGAGGCCGCGTCGAGGAGCTTTTGCTCCACGGCGGCGTCCTCTGCCGCCAGATCGGCGGCTTTCGCTTTCTCGATGACTCTGTCAAAGATCTCCCTGAAGCTCCCCCTGACCGCGCTCCCGGCGCTTTTAAGAGCGGCGGCCGCCGCGTCTTTTTGGGCTTCGCTGCCGAAGAGCGCCGTGCTGTCGTTCGTTTCGGAAGCGGCCCTGATACTGAAGCTGCTGCCGAGGGCGGTCTTGAGGTCCTCTTCCCAGTCCATCGCCCTGAGAGCGTCCTCGTCTGCCCGCGGGCGGTCCTTTATACGCACCGAGCAGCCTTCCATGCCGCACATGAGGGCCAGACCGCTCCCGGCGTCCGCTTCGGCCCTTTCGAGGCTCTCCGCCTGCGACGCGACCGCCGACGCGGCCTGTTTCGCCTGATCGAGAGCGAGCCGCGAGGCTCTTCCGTATCTGACCATGACCTCCAGAGCCCTGACCGTCCTTTCGCAGGCCGCCTGCGCTCTGGCGAGGCCGTCCTCCTCTGCCTGCAGGCTGACGAGCGAGAGGGCCAGGTCTTCCGCCCCTTTCACCAGTTCAGCCCTGCTTTTGAGGTTTTCGATGAGGGCGCTGTCGTAGGCGTCGTCGGAGGCGATGCGGGCGTCTCTTGCCGCTGCTTCGAGCCCGTTCACCGAGGCGGAGAGGGCCGCGCTCATGGTCCTGGCGAGGGCGAGCTGCGCTTCCGCCGCGGAGGCCGCCGCCTCCCAGACGGAGGAATTCTCACTGTCTTCTTCCGCCAGCGCCTCGTAGCCCGACACGGCCTCCCTGAGGGCCGGGATCTGGGCCTCATACATCTCCTGCTGCGCACCGTAAAGGGAGATCTGGGCCTCGAGAGCCTGATCCGCGTCTTCCCGCTGATCCTTAAGAGCCTTGCGGCTCTTTTCCAGCGCCGCCGCTGCCGGGCTCTTAGTCCTGACCAGCTCTTCGATCTTTCGGAACTCGAGGCTTACGGTCTTAAGGGATGAAGGACGCTCTATGAGAGGCGAAAGGGCGCCTTCGACCTGCGCGGCCGCGGGCTTTAAAAGCTCCTCCGGCCTGAAGGCGAGAGCGGCTGCCCCTCCCACGACGGCGCTCCTGACGTCGGGAAGGCTTTGCGCCGGAGCGGCAAAAACGGCGGACGGGAGCACAGACGCCGCGAGCAGCAGGGCGCATAGCGTGAGCGGCCCTCTCATCCGGGATCTCCTAGTCTTCATATCTTACCTGCGCCCCCTCGTATATCCCTTCGCTCTCCGCTCTGCCGATCACCGCGTCGCCGGCGGAAAGACCTGACAGTATCTCGGTCCTCGAGGGCGAAGAATACCCGGTCTCCACCGGCGCCTTCACCGCCCTGCCGTCCTCGATGACGAAGACGTAATGCTGCCCTTCCGCCTCGAATACGGCGGAGGAGGGCACGCTCAGCACGTCGCCGCCCTCGAAGAGCGTGAGGACGAGGCTCGCCGCGTAGCCTTCCAGCCCGGAAAGGTCCGCGCCTTCGTCCGGCCTCACCTTTATGTGGACCTTGTATTCCTTGAGCCCCAGGGCCGAGATGTCCTCAAAGGCGTGGTCGGCCACTTCGCATACGCTCCCGCCGAAGCTCTCCGTCCCGCCCCTGTATTCGAGCTTGACCGTCACCCGGCTCCCGGGCTTTACATACGGAGCGGCCGTCGTGAGCACGTCGGCTTCGACCAGCATCTCTTCGCCTGACGGAGCGATGACCGCCGCCGTCTGGCCCGGAGCGATCAGGTTGGCGTCTTTGGCCGGGAGCTCCCTTATCACCCCGCTCACCGGGGCCCTGAGCTCGCATCTGGAAATCAGGTCTTCGATCTGGGCGGCCGCGCTGGCCTGTGCCTCCGCCAGGGCCTGGACCTGCCTCTTCTGGCCGGAGTAATACCTGCTGTTTATAGTGCCTTCGCCTATCCCCCTGGCTCCCAGCTCCTTCATGACCGCGGCGCTCTCGCTGCTCCTGAGTTCGGCCTGCCTGAGAGCGTCCTCGGCGGCGTCCCTCGCCAGGCGGGCCTTGTCGACCTCGTCCTGTGAGGCCGCCCCGACGCTGTAGAGCTCTTCGGCGGCGTCATAGAGCTTCTGCGCCTCGTCCCTGGCGCTCCGCGCTTCTTCGAGCTGGGTCCTGACGCCGCTCAGGTATTCGGCCGGGGAACCGTTCATGAGCCTGGCGATATCCACGGTCTGGGCCTGGGCGCTGTAGGCCGACTGCTGGGCCCTCGCCTGCTCAAGCTGGAATCCGTAGCCCGAAGTGTCGAGCTTCAGTATCAGGTCTCCCTTCTCGACGGTCTGTCCCTTTTCGACGCAGAGCTCGGCGATGGGTCCGCCCAGCTCCGATAGGACGAAGACCTCGGAGGCTCCGCTTATCTTCCCCGTGACGGTGCAGCTGTCCTTCATGGGGCCTCTGACCGCTTCCGCCCTGTCCACCGGCGTCCCCTGAGGCCTGGTCTTCGCGTACCCCAGCCAGGCGCCGGCGCAGACCGCCGCCGCGACGCCCAGGATCATGAGTCTTTTGACGGCTCTCTTCATTTTGAACTAATCCCTCTCCTTCAGAATATCAGTCAGCGCTATCTTCCTTATAGATCTGGTCTCGGCGTACCAGGCGGCCGCTGTCATCGCCGCGCACATCAGCGCCGTGATCAGGTATATCCTCAGCGGGATCACCATCGAGATCGAGTAGGTGTCGGATATGAAGACCTTTTCCAGCAGGGTCTTGACCCCGAAGCTGCCGGGGATACCGAGCGCCATGCCCAGCAGCCCGTATATCACGGCCTCGTCGAGGAGCATCCTGTCGATCTCGCTCCTGAGCGCTCCTATGACCTGCAGGGTCCCGATCTCCGTGAACCTCTCCCTTATGCTTATCATCGAGATGTTGTATATGAGCACGAAGCCGGCCACGGCGGAGATCACGGCGAACAGGTCTATCATTATGACCATGCTGCCCATCATGTTCTCATAGCTCCTCACTATCTTCGAAGCGTCGATGATCCCCGTGACCCGGTTCGTCTCCCGGATCTGCGCCTTGACGTCCGCGGTGTGCCCCTCCTCGATGGAGGCCAGCAGGGAGTTCGCGGCGGGAGGGATGCCGAAGATATGGGGGAAGGCCGAAAGATCGGCGTAGCAGCCCTCGCCGAAGATCTCGGTGATGACCGCTGCCACCGGCACTCTGGCTTCGGCGCCGCCGAAGGCGGGAAGTATGACCTTGATCTCGTCCCCGGCCCCGACGTGCAGCTTGTCCGCGGTCCTGGAGTTGATGACGACCCCGTTTTTGGGCGGCTCGATGAACTTCCCGTCCGAGGTCATGATCCTCCACAGCCCGGAGCCCTCGTTGAGGCCGTACATGACGCCGAAGGTGGCGAGGTTCTCGTTCTGAAGCTCCATCGCCGTCGTGCATATCGCTTCCGTTTCCTTCACGCATTCAAGGCCCCGGCCCGCCTCCGCCAGCGAGGGGGGATCGGTGAAGCCCTCGATATTGATCATCATGTCGTAGAGCATGATCTCGCCGAACTGCTCGCCCAGCATTATGTCTATGGTCGGGGAGAAGGCGAAGAGCACGGCCGAGAGGGAGAAGGGGAAGGCCACGGCGAGGATGACCAGCAGGCCCCTTAAGGGGTTCCTTGCCATCGAGCGCAGCTCCAGCCTCCTTAAGGCGGACATGCCTTCGGTGATCCAGGCCGGCAGTCTCACGCTCCGCGCCTTCGCGGGCGATCTGGACCTCATCGCCATGGCGGGAGTGATCCCCAGTACCTTCTTCGCCCCCAGCAGGACCGCCGCCGACGCCGTGACGACGGCGATGGCAAGGCCGGCCAGCCTGCTTTCGGGATAGTTCCGGTAGACCGAGTCGGGCAGGGTGAAGAAATCGAGGTAGAGCTCGAACATGAAGCGCCCGAAGGGCTCCGCGGCTGCGCTCCCCAGCGCCGTGCCGCAGGCGGCGATGGTGAGGCCTTCGATCATGTAGGCGCCGATGAGCTCCCTGTCCGTCATGCCGAAGGCTTTCATCGTCCCTATCAGCGACTGGTCGTGGTCGATCATCTTCTTTAGCGACATGTATAGCATATATATCGAGATGGCGAGGAAGAGGGCGGGGAGGAGGGTGCCGGTGGCGACGAGCTCGTCCATCTCGCCCGAGACCATGTCGGTGCTGACCTGCTCGTCCCTGTCGATGATGGAGATGACCCCGCAGGAGCCCAGCCTCTCCTCCAGCTCGTGGCGCACGTCGTCAAGGGAAGTCCCTTCCTCGAGTATCAGGCCCAGCTCGCAGCGGTAGCCCTCCATCGACATGATGCTCTCGACCCTGTCCTTGGGCACGCAGGCGA
>JAEEIC010000038.1 GCA_016281165.1 Bacillota bacterium
CTGGCCGAGCTTTCCTGCGGCAGCTTCGGCGGGGAAGACATAAGGCTGGCCGACCAGAGCCTGCATGGCGATCCGGCGCTGAAGCAGCTCGTCGCGATCTGGCCGGAAGAAAAGAAGGAAGAAAAGCAGGAAGCGCCCGAAAGCGCCGGGGCGGCTGAGGAGGGCCTGGCAGAGTCCTGCCCGGAGCGGGGGCAGGCAGAAGAGTCCCAAAGCACGCACCCCGCAGAAGCTGCGGTCACGGCAGCGCCTGTTTCCCCGGAAAATGTGCCTTCACCTTCTCCCCTCAGGATGATGAGCCTTGAAGAACTTGAAGCTTTCGGATACACGGCGGAGAGCGCGGCAAAGGCCGTCATGAACGACCCTTATCTTAAGCACGGCTGCAGCTGGGCCGTGAGCGAGATCGAGGATCACTGGGCATCTTTCTTCCACCGCTGTCCGGATCTGAGCAGCTTTGCAGTTGACGAAAACGGAAAGATCTGCGGTCTTTGGGCGATAGCCATACTCTCAGAGAAGGAGGAGGCAAAGCTCAGGGCACTGAGGAGCATAGACTGCATAAGCCATCCTCAGGGCATCACGGTCCCCGCGGGAAAAGGCCTGTACAGGGGGCTGATCCTTAACCTTTCTCTCGATAAGGAACATGACAGCGAAAAGGGTCTTGAGATGCTCTGGGAGGATATTCTGCGCAGGCTATGCTCCCTTGCGGCCAACGGCATTTGTTTTGACCGCCTGTACTGTTTCGAGTATGGTTTCCAGGACACCCTGTGCGCTAAGTTGCCTTTAAGATATCTTGGGGATAACTCTCTTTTCAGGTACTTAGGGGGTTATTCAAATATTGAAGTCGGATATATCGGGCTCGATCCCTTCCCGGCTTCAGACGGTCTTCTCGGAAACTTCTATCCTTCTTTCGGCATGCCGGCTGCCATGAGAAGAGAGGAAAGAAAATCTCTGGAATTCTCACAGATGCTCAAGGCTTCGGATCTGGGCTGGTATCTTGAATACTTCCTGCAGGATCTTTCGAAGCAGAGAAAGATGAGGGACCTCAGAGTCCGGGCACTGTCGCTGTGGGCCAGGCAGGCGGAAAACAGGAATGATCTGCCCGTTCTGCTTTCTGTAAGGAAGGATCCCCTTCAGGAACTTGAAAAACAGCGGCAAAACGAGAAAGAAGAGGTTCCGGGCGGGTCCGGCTCCGGCTATGTCGATGATGACGAAGACGACGGCGGAGACGATATATGGATCTATACAGATGACGGAAATGTATTTCCTGATCCCCGGCGTCTGCTGCGAAAGATAAAGCGCGCCGCCCGGTGGCTGCTCGCCTATCTCGCGCTTGCGGGGCTGATCTTTCTCTGCCTGTGGGAGGGCATAGGCTGGAAATACTTCATGTCGGACGCCAACGGCTGGCTGAGGGTCTCGAAAACGGCCGCGTCGGTCGATTACGACAAGTATCCCTACACCGGCGATTCCGTCCCGCCCTGGATGTACAAGGAGGATCCCGCGTCCATAAAGCGGGCCCTGATCTTCGGAAGCCCCAGAAGGCTCGGAGACAAGCTCCTCGCCGGAGCGGTCAGTCTCGAGCTCGTCTATATCCCGAAGTCCGTGACCGCCATAGGGGACCGGGTCTTCGAGGACTGTTCTTCAATGAAGGAGGTCGCCCTGCCGAAGGGCCTCGTCTCCATAGGGGAAGACGCCTTCAAGGGCTGCGATTCTCTCGAGGTCGTGCATTTCACGGGCACGGCGGAGGAGTTCGGGCTGATACAGATCGGAGCGGGCAACGAGGCCCTGCTGAACGCGAGGCTGGACGCGGCGAAGGAGTGAGCCCGGCAGGGAGCGGACGCGGCCGGATGTCCTGAAGCTTGAGATCTCAAGGATTTTTGATATTATAACATATGTTATATAACAAAAGCTCCGGCTTCAAACCGGAGCTTTTTTATTCTTTCAGGCTCTGATACGGCCGGGATCTTTCCGAGCCGGCACAGCGGCGCTGCCCCTGATCAAGGACAGGGCCCGGTCATGGATCCGGGGCCGGCGGCCCGCGCTCAGATCTTCTTCCAGAAGCACCAGAAGGGCCAGTCGGCGACGACGCCGTACTCGCGCGCCCAGTCCTTATCATAATCGGCGAGGACGTCCTCGAGCTTCGCGTAGACCAGCTTTCCGTCCACCTGCACCTTGTCCCTGCGGGCGTCTTCATCGAACTTTTCGGGCGAGAGCGAAGGATCGAGTATCGCCACGCGTCCGTCTCTGAGCTCCGAGATCAGGGTTATGTAATGGGCGCCGTGGGTGAAGAGGCCGATGTGGCCGTCCGGGCGGTCGCCGGTGGAGATGGCGACGACGGCTCCTCCCGTGCGCAGGCAGCGGCGGGCTTCCTCGGGATCGGCGGTAGGCAGCAGATCGAGGCCCAGCTTCTCGGCGAAGGCGGGGGCGTACACGTTGTAGTCGGTGCCGATGACGTGGTTGGCATTGACCTCATAGGAGAGGGCGACGGCGTCGTAGATGCCGAACTCACAGTCGGCGAGGAGCCTGTCGGCGACCATGATGGCGGACGCGAGCCCGCAGCCGCTCATGGCGAAGGTGCCGTGGTCGCGGCGGGAGTCCTCGGGATGCTCCCTGTTGGTCTGGTACACTACCCAGGGGTAGTCGAGCTGGTTCACGTATTTCATATTTGCCTCCTTAATAATACTTTTCCCCGCGGCCTTACGCCCTGCGGGAGATGATGTATTCCGTCATCCGCTTCACGGCCCGCTCCGCGGCGGTCTTTTCAGCGTGTCAGTATCTTATTCCCGGCCGGGCGCGATGAGGCTCACGACCATTTCGCGCCACTGCTCCTGATCCGCGATCCGGCACCAGAGCACGCCGCCGTCGAAGCTCAGGCAGATATCGCCCGCGACGCAGCTGACGCTGAGTACGTCTCCGCTGGCGGTGCTTCCGTCCGGCAGCTCCACTTCCTCGAAGCGGAAATACAAAGACCAGCTGACGTCTCCCTCTTCAAGGCGGCGGTATCTGGTCCCTCTTTCGAACAGGCCCGAGAGCTTCGCCCGGAAGGGAGCAGCGCCGATCAGCGAGACGATCTCGTCAAATCCGGGCCCGCCCTTTTCGATATAATACTCAGCCGGGTCGTTTACATGATCCCAATATGAGCACCTGACGCGGGAGCATTCGGACATGTCGAGGACGGGCCAGCGCTCTTCGACTGTCAGGGGACGGGTATATGCGCAGGCGAAGACGATGACGCAGACTAGCGCCGCCGAAAGTACGATCCACGCTTTTGAACGCTTTTTCATGCCCGCTCCTTTCCGCCGTAAGGCAGACCTGCATCGTCAGCGCGAAAACCGAGCCCCAGCTCGTAAGCCTCCCTGAGGAAGCCGGGGACGCGGCCTTCCCTCTTTTCGTAGCCCCTGCTCATCCCGTCGAAGACGCGCACCTCGCAATCCTTCGCCCTGTCCTTGATGCGGTCGCCGATCATCACGGTCTTCATCGCCTCCAGCTGCTCGACGCGTATGCCGTCGGTCAGGGAGCCGCCCATGGTGATGAGGAAGAGGACTTTTTCGAGCTTCTTCATGGCCGGAGGCTCGCCGTAGGCGTAGCCCCAGGTCCAGACACGCTGGAACCATCCCTCGAGCATGGCGGGAGAAGCGGTCCAGAAATCGGGATAGATGAATACTATCGCGTCGGAGGACTCTATCCTCTTCTGTTCTCTCAGCACGTCGGCGGGGACGGGATCGTCCAGCCTGTAGAAGCCTTCCCGCAGGTATTCCGCCTCGGACATCACGGGATCGAAGCCCTCGGCGTAAAGATCCGCGACCTCGTACGCGCAGCCGGCGTCCTCAAGGCCCCTGACGAAGGCCTCCTTCACCTCGTGCGTAAAGCTGTTTTCACTGGGATGGCAGTAGACCACAAGTACTTTCATTACGGTGCTCCTTTAAGGATCTTCAGACCGGACCTCTGCCCGGGCGGCAGTCCAGGCGCCCTGCCGCTGCCGCGGCGGGCCTTTTTTAATCTATATCGTCGTCTTCGTCCTCGCCGTCGGCCTGGAAGGACATCGCGCAGCGATCTTCGGCGCGGACGCGGCCCCTTTTGATGAGGACGACCGAAACGTCGTTCACGTTGGTGCCGGTGGGGCCGGTGATGATGAGGCCGCCGCAGCTCTTGAGGGCGTGATAGGCGTCGTTGTCCGCCAGGACCGCGTCGATGGAGACGCCCTGAGCGGCCAGGACCCCCGCGGTGTTTCCGTCGGCATAGCCTCCCGCGGCGTCTGTGGGACCGTCGGTCCCGTCGGAGCCGACGCTGAAGACCGCCGTGTCAGTAAGTCCGGCGATGAGCCTGGCGGCGGAGAGGGCGATCTCCTGGTTGCGGCCGCCCTTCCCTTTGCCTGTCAGATGTACGACGGTCTCGCCGCCGGCGATGAAGGCCATGCTCCTGTCGATGTTCTGCCAGCTCTTCGCGATCGAGCCCAGGAAGGAGCCCGCTTCTCTCGCTTCGCAGCCCAGGCAGTCGGTGAGCAGCACCGGCGTGTAGCCCAGGGACCTGGCTTCGCTTACCGCGGCCTGGCAGAGCTCGGAGACGCTGCCGGTGACCTCGTTTATGGTGTTCCTCATGTCTTTGGGAAGCTCGCGCGACAGAAGCTCCCTCACGCTGCCGCTGAGCCTGAGGCTGTATCTGTCCGCGATCGCCAGAGCGTCGGCGGCGGTGGAGGAATCGGCGTAGCAGGGGCCGGAGGCTATCATGTCGGGCGGGCCGACCACGTCCGAAAGTATGATCGAAAAGACCGTCGCCGGAGCGCAGAGGGCGGCGAAGCGCCCGCCCTTGACCGCCGAGAGCCTCTTTCTGATGGTATTGATCTCGGTGATGGAGGCGCCGCAGGAGAGCAGCTGGCCGGTCACGTCCTGAAGCTCTTCGGGGCTCACCAGCGGGACCTCGAAGAGGGCCGAGCCTCCTCCGGAGAGCAGGAAGATCACCACGTCCCCCTCGCCCATGGGCCTGACGTACTCGATGACCCGGCGGCTGGCCGCGAAGCTGTTCTCATCGGGCACCGGATGGCCGGCCTCGAAGCACTCCACGCGGGGGAGCTCCCCCTTCACGTGGCCGTATTTGGTGATGACGACGCCGTCCGAGAGCCTGTCCCCCAGAAAGTCGGAGGCGGCCTTGGCCATCTGCCAGGCGGCCTTTCCCACCGCCACCAGATGGACCCTGTCGTCCTCGAAATCGGCGTCCTTAAGGACCCTCACCACCGCCTCGTCGGGCAGCATGCGGTCTATGGAAGCTTTGATGATGCGGTCCGCGTCTTCTCTTATGCTCATGCGTATACCTCGCTTTTTACCGTTGCATTAGACATCAAACAAGTATAGAATAGCAGAAAACGCGGTAAATTCAAGGCCGGGGAACGCGCGGCCCCGCCTGCGGACAGGTTCAGGCGGGAGAAGAGCGTCCCTCCCGCGGCCGGAAGGAGAAAGAATGAGCTATATACCGACGCTCGAAGAGGCCAGGAAGCTGGTCGCCGAGCACAACAAAGAGGAGTTCCACCTGCAGCACGCCGAGACCGTATCCGGCGTCATGGGTGAGTTCGCGAAAAAGTACGATCCCGAAAGAGTCGAATTCTGGCAGACCGTCGGCATGCTGCACGACCTCGACTTCGAGGAGTTCCCCGAGCAGCACTGCATAAAGACCGAGGAGATGCTGAACGCTCTCGACGTCGATCAGGAGATGGTCAGGGCCATCTGCTCGCACGGCTGGGGCATGACCGGCTCCAAATACGAGCCCGAGGCCCAGATGGAGAAGGTCCTCTTCGCCGTCGACGAGCTGACCGGCCTCATCGGCGCGGCCGCCCTCATGCGCCCCTCCAGGAGCTGCAATGACATGGAGCTCAAATCCCTCAGGAAAAAGTTCAAGGACAAGAAATTCGCCGCCGGCTGCAGCCGCGAGGTGATAACGGAAGGAGCCCAAAGGCTGGGCTGGGAGCTGGACGACCTGCTCCAGCAGACCCTCGACGCCATGAAGGCCCTGGACCTTAAATTCTAGTCCGTCCGCGAAGGGCCCGCCGGGCCCGCGGACATATCCCCACCAGATCATCCGGGCGTCCGCCTGAGACTGCGGCAGGCGCCCTGTTTTAATGCAAGAGGCGATAATCCAAAATGGAAGAGAAAAAAATGAGCCCTCTGCAGCTCTTTCTCGTATTTTTTAAGATAGGCATATTCACCTTCGGAGGCGGCTGGAGCATAGTCGCCCAGATGCAGAACGAATTCGCGGACAGCAAGAAGCTCCTGACACAGGAGGACCTTCTGGACATCGTGAGCCTCGGCAGGAGCCTGCCCGGGACCATGGCCGGCAACGTGGCCTGGCTCTTCGGCTTCCGCCAGGCGGGAGTGATAGGCGGCATCGCGGCCCTCCTCGGGGTCACCACCCCGCCCCTGCTGATACTCGCGGTCATAACAGTGTTCTATTCGGCGGCCAAGACCAACGTCTACTTCGCCGCCGCCATGAAGGGGGTCCGCGCCACCGTCGCCCCCATCATCTTCTCGGCCCTGCTGAGGCTGTGGAAGAGCGCCTTCCCCAAGCCCCTGTGCTACGCGATCTACGCGGGAGCGGCCGCCCTTTCATTCTTCCTTAAGATCAGCGCCGTCTACCTGATCCTCGCCGGAGTCGTCATCGGCCTCTTCTTCGGAGGAGACGCGAAGGCCAAAGCCGGCGAAGGCGGAAAGGAGGGAGGAAGATGATATACCTTCAGCTTCTGTGGAGCTTCACCAAGATAGGCTTCACCAGCTTCGGCGGCATCTCCATGATCCCCCTGATACTCGACGAGATGAGCTCGCACGGCTGGATGACCGCCGCCGAGATCTCCGATATCGTCGCCATCGCCGAGATGACCCCCGGCCCTCTGGGCCTCAACTGCGCCACCTTCGCGGGCATAAGGGTCGCCGGCATACTCGGCGCCGTCGCCGCCAACCTGGGCGTGCTCATGCCCACCTTCACCATCTGCGCCGCCGCGGCCTTCTTCTTCGAGAAGTTCCACAGCAGCCCGGTGCTCAAGAGGATAATGGTGGGAGTAAGGCCTGTCGGCCTCGGCCTCGTCACCGCCGTCATCATCAACCTGATACTGAGCAATTACTATACCGACGGCAGCGTCGAGTGGATATGCGTCGCCATCGGCGCCCTCGCCTGCGTGCTGCTGATAAAGTTCAAGGTCTCGATCCCGAAGATCATCGCCATCGCCGCCGCGCTGGGGATCATATTCTTCAGGTGAGAGCGGCTTTTCCGCCATATGACGAAGAGAGGGAGCGTCCCCATGACAGGGGGCGCTCTTTTGATATATGATGACAGGGCTTCTTTTTTTATCCTTTCGTGATATAATATAAACATCCGAACTGTAAACGGAGCGGAAAGGAGAAGCGCCCATGAAACGATTCGCCGCGGCCGGCTTCATGTGCATAGACCATTATCCCCAGTTTCCCGACAGGAGCTACGTGACCGGGAACGGGGTCGACGTGCTGTTCAACCTGCTGGACATGAGAGACGACATCGAGCCCTCGGTCGTTGCCGCCCTGTCCGACGACAGCCTGGGCAGATGGGCGGTCAGCGAATTCAAAAAGCGGGGCCTCGACATGAGCCGCCTCGACGTCATCCCCGGGGGAGCGACCACTGTATACGAGCTGCTCCTGACGGAGGAAGGCGACCGCGTCCATAACAGGGTGGAGCCGGGAGTCTTCAAGGACTACGTCTTTCCCGAAAGCTCGATCGAGTTCCTCAAGGGCTGCGATCTCATGCACACGGATCTCACGGGAAAGCTGATCGACCGGCTGCCCGAGATCGCCGCGGCGGGGACGAAGATATTCTTCGACTTCTCGGTGAGGGCCCTGACCAGCCCCTTCACGGAAAGAGTCCTGCCGTATATCGAGTGCGGCCTGGCTTCCTTCGAGAACGACTTCGAGGGCGGCAGATGGTTCGCCCGGCACGGGGTCGAGGCGGGAGCGAAGCTGATGATCGCAACTTTCGGCGAAAAGGGCTCCCTCGCTTACGACGGAGAGCGCTTCTTCGAGGCCGGGATCTGCCCGGCAGAGAACGTCGTCAACACCGTGGGAGCGGGAGATTCCTTCTTTTCCGGCTTCATCTCCGGGTACCTGGACGGCGCTCCCACAGGCGAATGCCTGAAAAGAGGGGCCGCCCGCGCCTCGAAGGTGATACAGACCTGGAAGCCCTATCTTGAGCGCTGATACCAGGCGGCGGCGCCGGATCCGGGCAGCGCGTCCGGGGCCTTCCGCGCAAAGCCCGCTTCCCAAGCCCCAAAACCATACCGAATCGTATGAAACAAAGGAGATCTGCATGGTAATAGACATACACGCGCATCCGGTGCTCTTTGACGTGATAAACCCGGACGACGAGACCCTCAGCTTCAGGAAAAAGCAGCTGGGCGTCTACAAGTCGGGCCGGGTCCCCCTGGATTTCGCCCTGAGGCTGATGGACGACGCCGGCATAGACAAGACCCTGATACTGGGCGAGGATTACAGCGCCGACAGCCCCCGCCCCCTGGTATCCAACGACGAGATAAAGACGGTGCTTGACGCCGCGCCGGGCCGCTTCATCGGCTTCGCCGGAGCGGATCCCAGAAAAGAGGACGCGAAGGATGAGCTGGAGCGGCCCTTTGCAAAGCTGGGCCTCCCGGGCCTTTACTTAAACCTTTCGAGGCTGCGCATGTTCCCGGACGACGAGAGGCTCCTGCCCCTCATGAAGCTCTGCGAGGACAGCGGAAAGCCGGTCATCTTCAACGCCGGCTACAGCTGGATCCCCGGCAGCCCCGCCAAATACTCGGAGCCGGTCCGCTTTGAAGACATCGCCTGCGCCTTCCCGGAGCTTAAGATATGCCTCTCCCACCTGGGCTGGCCCTGGCAC
>JAEEIC010000278.1 GCA_016281165.1 Bacillota bacterium
AAGAAATAACCGCCCTGCACCCCAAGCTCGAGCGGTTTATTTCCGTATAGACAGGGGACTGACCGTTTGCCGGCCGCTCCCTCTGTTATTATTTTACATTGCGCGGACCGCCATTGCAAGCGCTTTTTTCGGATCGGCCGGCAGCGATCCGGTCAGACCGAATGTGTCAGTCCTACCGCCCCGCGAGGGTCCTGAGCATGGAGACCCTGTCGGTCTTTTCCCAGGCGAAGCCCTGGTCTTCTCTTCCGAAGTGGCCGTAGTTGCTGGTCTTTCTGTAGATCGGCTGCCTGAGGCCCAGGTCGCGGATGATCGAGGCGGGCCTGAAGTCGAAGGCCTTGCAGACGATCTCGGCCAGCTTCTCGTCGGGCAGTATGCCTGTTCCCTTGGTGTCTACCATTACGGAGACCGGCTCCGCGACGCCGATGGCGTAGGCCAGCTGGATCTCGCAGCGCTCGGCGAGTCCTGCCGCCACCACGTTCTTGGCCGCGTAACGGGCCATATAGCAGGCGGAGCGGTCCACCTTGGTGGGATCCTTGCCGGAGAAGGCGCCGCCGCCGTGGCGGGCGTAGCCGCCGTAGGTGTCGACGATGATCTTGCGGCCGGTGAGTCCGGAGTCCCCGTGAGGGCCGCCGATGACGAAGCGGCCGGTAGGATTGACGAAATATCTGGTCTCATCGTCTATAAGCGATGAAGGTATCACCGGTCTTATAACATGCGTTATGAGATCTTTTCTGATCTGCTCCTGCGTGACCTCGGGGGCGTGCTGGGCGGAGATGAGCACCGCGTCGACTCTGACGGGCTCGCCCTTCTCATCATATTCCACGGTGACCTGGGTCTTGCCGTCGGGCCTGAGATAAGGGAGAGTGCCGTCCTTGCGGACGTCGGTCAGCCTCTTCGAGAGCCTGTGGGCGAGTGATATGGGCAGGGGCATCAGCTCGGGGGTCTCTTTGCAGGCGTAGCCGAACATGAGGCCCTGGTCCCCGGCGCCCTCGACGTCTACGCCCATGGCGATGTCGGGGCTCTGGTGGTGGATGGTGCTGACGACGGCGCAGGAGAAGCTGTCGAAGCCCAGCCCGCTGTCGTTATAGCCTATGTCTCTGATCACTTCGCGGGCGACGTCCTGGAACTCTATATAGCCCTTGGTGGTCAGCTCGCCCATGATCTGGCAGAGGCCGGTGGTCACGGTGACCTCGCAGGCTACTCTGCTCATGGGATCCTGCCTTAAGGCCTCGTCGAGGATGGCGTCGGCGATCTGGTCGCAGATCTTGTCGGGATGCCCCTCGGTCACCGATTCCGATGTGAATAATCTTTTCATAGTGGTTCTCCTTTTTTCAGTTCAGCTCACATGGCGGCAGGGAACGATTCCCGCGCGCCGGGAAGCTCCAGCTTCGCGGCCTGCCTTCCGGCTCCTGTCCGGTCCCGGAGGGATGAAAAAAGCTTCCTCCGAAAGGAAGAAGCTTGAAAATCCAATGGTTCCTCATCTTTCAGATCTCTCTGCAGGATTTGGCACCTTACCGCTCTTTGGGCTTGAGATCCCAAAGTTTCGCAGGTTGCCGGGCTTCACAGGGCCTGGACCCTCCGCCGCTCTTGATGAGCATATTCATATTTCGCTGATAATATAGCACTGTCCCCGCGCCGTTGTCAATGTCTGTTTTCTGTGATATACTCATATGTCAAAGCGCGATATTCACAGATATTACACAGGAGAAGCTTAAAATGTCAAAAGGAGGACTGACCGGCGCCGCTCTGACCGTGGGCCCGGCCCTCATGATGACAAACATGATGCAGAGGTAAAGATGGGATTATTCAGCAAGATCTTCGGAGATCTTAATGAAAAAGAGATAAAAAGGATAGAAAAGATCGTCGACAGGATCGAGGCTCTCGACAGCCAGATGCAGGCCCTGTCCAACGAGGAGCTAAAGGCCAAGACCCCGTATCTCAGGGAACGTCTGGCCAAAGGAGAGACCCTGGACGACATACTGCCCGAGGCCTTCGCGGTCTGCCGCGAGGCGGCCGTAAGGACGGTGGGCATGAAGCCCTTCCACGTGCAGCTCATAGGCGGCGTAGTCCTCCACGAGGGCAATATCGCCGAGATGAAGACCGGCGAAGGCAAGACCCTGGTCGCGACCCTGCCGGTCTACCTCAACGCCCTCGAGGGCAAGGGCGTCCATGTGGTCACTGTCAACGACTACCTGGCCTCCACCCAGAGCGAGTGGATGGGGAAGATATATACCTTCCTGGGCCTTTCCGTGGGCTGCATAGTGCACGAGCTCACCGGGAGCGAGCGCCGCGCCGCCTACAACGCCGACATCACCTACGGCACCAACAACGAGTTCGGCTTCGATTATCTGCGCGACAACATGGCCATATACGCCAGCCAGCAGCTGCAGAGGGAGCTCAACTACGCCATCGTCGACGAGGTCGACTCCATACTGATAGACGAGGCGAGGACGCCCCTCATCATCTCCGGCACCGGCGGCGAGTCCAGCGAGCTCTACTTCAAGGCCGACAAATTCGTGCGTACCCTGACCCGCGGCGAGGTCTTCAAGGACGGCGATCCCCGTCTGGGCGGCACCGTCACCACCACCGGCGACTATACCGTCGACGAGAAGGACAAGACCGTGGCCCTGACCGAAGAGGGCGTCGCCAAGTGCGAGAAATACTTCGGCATCGAGAACTTCTCCGACCCCGACAACATGGAGATCAACCACCATGTGCTCATCGCCCTCAAGGCCCACGCCATCATGAAGAGAGACGTGGATTACATCGAGCACAACGGCGAGATCGTCATCGTCGACGAGTTCACCGGCCGCCTCATGTTCGGGCGCCGCTACAGCGACGGCCTGCACCAGGCTATCGAGGCCAAGGAGGGCATCAACGTCCGAAACGAGTCGAGGACCCTGGCCACCATCACCCTGCAGAACTACTTCAGGATGTACAACAAGCTGGCCGGCATGACCGGTACCGCCAAGACCGAGGAGCTCGAATTCACCGACATCTACAACATGAAGGTCGTGGTGATACCGACCAACAAGCCGGTCATCAGAAAGGATCTGGACGATTCGGTCTACACCACCCAGGCCGGCAAGTTCCGGGCCATCATCGAAGACGTGGTAAGGCGCCACGAGACGGGCCAGCCCGTGCTGGTCGGTACCGTCTCCGTCGAGAAATCCGAGATACTGAGCGAGATGCTCAAGAAAAGAGGCGTCCCCCACAACGTGCTCAACGCCAAGCAGCACATGAGGGAAGCCGAGATAGTCGCCCAGGCCGGACGCCTGGGATCCGTCACCATCGCCACCAACATGGCCGGCCGAGGCACCGATATACTGCTGGGCGGAAACCCGGAGTTCGAGGCCAAGCGCGAGATGAGGAAGCTGGGCTACGACGAGGAAGCGATCTCAGCCGCTTCCAGCTTCGTCGATCTCAGCGATCCCGCCCTGATAGAGGCCAGAGAGAAGTTCCACGCCCTGCTGGATGATTTCAGCGAGGTGAGAAAGGGGGACGCCGAGAAGGTAAAGCAGCTGGGAGGCCTTCATATCATAGGCTCCGAGCGCCATGAGGCCCGCCGCATAGACAACCAGCTCAGAGGCCGCTCGGGCCGCCAGGGAGACCCCGGTTCCTCGCAGTTCTACGTCGCTTTGGACGACGACCTGATGAGGCTCTTCGGCGGCGACAGGGCCCAGAACATGATGACGAAGATGGGCCTTCCCGATGACGAGCCCCTGGAGACCGGCATACTCACCAAGAGCATAGAGTCGGCCCAGAAGAAGGTCGAGGGCCGCAACTTCGCCGCCAGAAAATACGTTCTGCAGTACGACGACGTCATGAACAGGCAGAGGAGCGTCATCTACGCCGAGAGAAAGCGCGTCCTGATGGGAGAAGACCTGCAGGAGCACGTCGTCTCCATGATGAAGGACATGGCGGACGAGATGGCGGAGGCCGTCACCGTGGCCAGCCAGTACCCCGAGGAGTGGGACTTCTCCGATCTCAACGTCAAGCTCAGGGCCGTGAGCGAGGAGCTCCCCGCCTTAAGATACGAGGGCGAGGCCCTGATGTCCCTCACAAAAGAGGGCCTGGCCGAAGACATCCTGGATTCCTTCAAGGCCGCCTACGAGGCCAAGGAGAAGCAGGTAGGGAGCGCCCAGATGCGCGAGCTCGAGCGCATGATACTGCTCTACGTGGTCGACCAGAAGTGGATGGACCACATAGACGCCATGGACCAGCTCAAGACCGGCATCGGCTTGAGGTCCCTGGGCCAGCAGAACCCGGCCCAGGCCTACGCCAACGAGGGCGCCGACATGTTCGACATGATGATCAGGTCCATCTGCGAGGACATGGTCAAGTATGTGCTCAGGATCACCGTCGAGACCAGGACCGAGAGAAGGCAGGTCGCCGGCGGCGGCACCGGCAGGAAGGACGCCGTCCTCAGCGCGGCGGACGAGGAGAAGGCAAGATCGACGGGCTCAAGGCCCGCGGCCTCCCGTCCCGCCCAGGGCCCCGTCATGGCGAGGCCCCAGAACGTCTCGACCAACGCGGGCGCCGAGAAGCCCAAGCCCATCAGGGTCGAGAAGACTCCCGGAAGAAACGATCCCTGCCCCTGCGGCAGCGGCAAGAAATACAAGAACTGTCACGGACGCAATTTCTAAAGGAAAGGTAAAGACATGCTCAAGTTAGACGCCCTCAGAAACGGGCTGCCACGGCAGGAAGAAGCTCTCGCCAAGCTGGGAGGTTCTCTTTGACGTCGCGGTCTTAAGAGAAAAGATCGCCGATCTCGCTCTCGAGGTCGAGACCCCGGGCTTTTGGGACGATATCGATAAGGCCCAGGGCCGCATGAAGCTCAAAAAACAGCTGGAGAACGAGGTGGGCGCTTATGACAGCCTGGCCTCAAAGCTCGAGGAGGCGAGGCTCATGATAGAGATGGGAGCCGACGCGGAGAGCCAGGGCCTGGAGGAGGAAGCGGCGGAACTGGCGGACGAGGCCGAGGAGACCCTCAAGAGCTTCGACGAAGAGGCCGAGAAGCTGCGCATAAGGACCCTCCTCACCGAGGAATACGACGACACCAACGCCATACTGTCCATCCATGCCGGCGCCGGCGGCCTTGACGCCCAGGACTGGGCCGAGATGCTCCTGCGCATGTACACCCGCTGGTGCGAGGCCAAGGGCTTTTCCGTCAAGCTGCTCGATCTTCAGCGCGATACCGACGGCGGCATCAAGTCGGTGACCATACTGGTCAGCGGCGAGTTCGCCTACGGTTATCTCAAGACAGAGAGGGGAGTGCACAGGCTGGTCAGGATCTCGCCCTTCAACGCGGCGGCCAAGCGCCAGACCTCCTTCGCCTCTGTCGACGTCACTCCGGAGCTGCCCGACGACATCAAGGTCGAGATCGCTCCCGAGGACCTGCGCATCGACACCTACCGCTCTTCGGGCGCCGGCGGCCAGCACGTCAACAAGACCGATTCGGCGGTCAGGATCACCCACCTTCCCACCAACATCGTCGTCACCTGCCAGAACGAGCGCTCGCAGATCCAGAACAAGGAATACGCCATGAGAGTGCTCTATTCCAAGCTGCTGGCCCTGGCCAGGCAGGAGCATCTGGACAAGATCTCCGAGCTCAAGGGCAATTACGGCCAGATCAGCTGGGGCAACCAGATACGCTCCTACGTCTTCCAGCCCTATACGATGGTGAAGGATCACCGCACCGGGGCCGAGACCGCGGCGGTGCAGAACGTGATGGACGGCGATCTGGACATGTTCATCAACGCGTCGCTCAACGCCTTAAGGAGCGGCGGGCTCTAGAAAGGAGGCCTCATGGGCAGGATCAAGGCGGTGCTCTTCGATTTCGACGGCACCCTCATGGACACCAACCAGCTGATACTCGATTCCTGGAACCACGTCTACGATACCTACGGTCTTGAGCGTCCCCCGAAGGAGCATATCACTCCCACCTTCGGCAAGGAGCTCGGCGCGAGCCTCGCCGAGTACTTCCCGGACCACGACGTGAAAGAGACCCTGAGAGTCTACAGGAGCTTTCAGGCCCTGCATTTCAAGGACCAGGTCCACCTGTTCGAGGGCATGCCCGAGCTGCTCGCGGCCCTTAAGGAAAGAGGCCTGCGCCTCGCTGTCGTCACCTCGCGCGTCTGGCAGACCCTGCACAACAATCATTACGATTTCAGGGAGGAGCCTCTCTTCGAGATCATAGTCTCGGGCGAGGATATAACGATGCCGAAGCCCTCTCCCCAGCCCTGCCTGATCGCGCTCGAGCGCCTGGGGCTCGGCGCGGACGAGGTCCTGATGATAGGAGACAGCGCCCACGACACCCTCTGCGCCCGCAACGCCGGCGTAAGGTCGGTCCTCGTGGGCTACAGTCTCGCCTGTCCGCCCGCAAGCGTCAAGGGCACCGAATCCGAGCCCGACTACGTCATCGACCGGCCCTCGGACCTGCTCGCCCTCATCGACAGGATAGAGGCGGAATAAGACGTCAGGCACGGGACGCGGCCCCGAGGGGGCGGGTCCCGAAGAAATCAATAACAAAAAAGCGAAAGCCCTGCGGCAAGCCTGTCCGCAGGGCTTTTTGGAGCTGGCGAGGTGACTCGAACACCCGACCTGCTGATTACGAATCAGCTGCTCTACCGACTGAGCTACGCCAGCAGGATCGGTAAACGCAACTAATAAAATAGCACAAAGGCGGCCGTTTTGTCAATGAAAAGAGGAGGCGGACCCTAAGACCCGCGGCGGGGCGGTTCCTTACCTCATGCCGTAGAGGCAGACGGCCCTGTAGCCGCAGTACATACAGCCGCCGTTCCTGTCGTCGAGGGGGCGGGGACGGGGGCTGATCTCTCCCGCGGTGAGCCGGCGGCAGACGGAGGCCAGGGTGGAGCGGAATTCCTCGCGGAACCTGTCGAGCTCCTCGCTGCTGATCAGGGCGCTGCACTTGACCTCGCCTTTGGGGGTGGTCTTGTAGCCTATCATGTCGGAGCGGCCTTCCTCGGGGATGGAGCGGTCTATGGCGCCAAGCACCTCGGGCTCGTCGACCACCATGCCCGAGAGGGAGTATTCCTTCTTCACGGCCTCGGCCAGTCTCTCGCTGAGACCTCCCGCCATGAGCTCGTCGAGGCTCGCTTCGAGCCCGGGCTCTTTGATCTGGAAGTAGAACATGCCGGCGGGCTTCGCGCCTCCCCCGGCCGCGCCTTCAAGATAGGTCGAGAGCTGCAGGCTGAGCCCCTGTTTTATCTTATCCCTGTCGAACTTGATCTCGCCCGATTTGTAGTCAAGCACCTTGATGTAGCGGCCGCCGCTGCCTTCGAGCACGTCTATGCGGTCGATGCGCCCTTCGACGCAGACCGTGCCCAGGGAGGTGGAGATCTTAAGGGGCGGCAGTTTCTTTCCGCGGCCGAAGCCGGTCTCAAAGTACATGGAGCTTATGCTGCCGCGGCGCACCTGATCTACCATCTGCCGCGCGAAATCGAGGCAGACCATCTGGATGCGGCCGCTGCGGTAGCTCTCGGCGGCGCCCGCGGACAGCAGGCCGCCGAAGCCCGTCTCCTTCAGCTCGTCGAGTATCTGCCCCAGAAGGGCGGCGAGATCGTCGTCGCTGATGCTCATCCAAAGGGAGGTGGGGTCGGTGATGGCCGTCCCGGCCTCGACAGCGGGGGCGCTCAGCCTCTGCGAGAGCCTCAGCAGGGCTTCGTGGTGCACGCTGCCCACGGCGGAACCGTCGATCTCGAAGACGCGCTGCTCGTCGGGCGCGAGCCCGTAGCGCACGAAGTGGCTGAAGGGGCACGCCGAGAACTTCTCGAGCCGCGAGGGGCTGAAGGAGAAGCTGCCTCCGTCTGAGAAGAGGCCCTTCACCCTCTCATCGCTGAGCGCGGGACTGGCGGTATCGTAGAAGAGCGCCTGTTCGGCCGCCTCCGCCGCCGGGTCCTTTCTTTTCTTAAGACCGTTGTATACCGCCTGCCACAGCGGGGGGAGGCCCTCGGCGCCCCTGCCGGCGTCGGCGGCCTTTCTGAGCTCGGTGGAGATCTTCTGCGCCGCGGCGGCCCCGCTCTGCAGCATGTCGGCGGCGGCGCTGCGGTTCTCGATATCGCGTATCTCGCGTATGCCCGGAAAGCGTTCCTTCAGCTCTTCGATCAGGGGCGAGGGCTTTAAAGCGTCCTCGCCTTCGGCCGAGACGCACCAGCAGAGATACTTCCTTTCGGCGGGAGTCGAGAGGGCCTGGTGCACGGCCAGCCTCTCTTCGGCGGCCAGGGCCTCGTTCCTCTTGGACAGGGTGTAGCCCATCTCCTCGAGGCCTTCGAGCTCCTTTTCGGTGAGCAGGGCCTCTTTGTTCATGTCGCGGGGGATGAGGCCGTCGTTCATGTCGGCGGCGAAGAGGACCTTTATGCCCTGCAGCCTCGATCTGGTGACGGTGCCCAGCTGGACCCTGCCCTCAGCCTGGGGCAGCACGCCGATGCTGATGTCCGAGAGAGCGTCCTCTATCATGTCGCGGAAATCCGCGGCGCTCATCTTTTCCTCTCCCATGAGCAGCACCGACTGGTCTAAAAGACCGCAGATGCTCTGCCAGGCCTGGGCGGTCTCTTCGGCGGCGTCCGCGAAGCCGTCCGCGGTAAGGGAAAGGGAGAGAGCCTCGAGGACGCGGGGGAGGGCGAGGCCCTCGTCCAGGAAGGTATAGAGGGCGCGGCACCTGTCGCCGCAGCTCGCCGCCTCCTTAAAGGACGAGAGGAAGGGCGAGATCAGGCCGCAAAGCTTTGCCCTTAAGGCTTCCAGCTCCGCGAACTCCTCCTCGCTGTATTCGTTCTTTCCGTATCTCAAGGGCTCGAGGAAGGCCTTCCCCCTCAGCCTGTAGCTGCGCGCGTAGTTCTCGAACTCGCCGGTGAGCGCTCCGAAGCTCTCAAAGCCCCTGAGCTCCCCCTCCGGCGCGAGATCCGCCAGGCCCTGCTTCATGAAGCCTATGACCGAAGCGGGCTTGAGGCCGTCGGCCGCCATGTCGAGCAGGGCGGATACCAGGGCGGCGGCCGGGCTGTGCATCACGCTGCGCTTGCTGTCCATGAAGACCGGTATCTCAAGGCTGCTCAGGACTCTCGCCAGGGTCTCGGCGCGGCCGGGAGCGTCCGCCGTGAGCACCGCGATCTCGCCGAAGCTCACTCCTTCTTCTCTCACCAGCCTCAATATCTCGGTCCCGACGGTGCGGGCCTGGGTGAAGGGATCGGAGCAGCTGATGAGGAGGGGGATCGTGTCTTTCGCGCCATCCGCGGCTCCCTGCCCGCCTGTCCCGCTTTTGCCCGTGAGGGCTTCGGCGCGGAAGGGGACGCCTCTCTTCGCCGCGGCGCCCTTGAGAAGGCCGAGAGTCTTCAGCGGTGCCCGGAAGAGCTCCTCGTCTCCCTCTTCCCCCTCTCCCAGGGGCAGCATCATGCTCAGGCCCGCCGAGCATTCGGCCAGGGCGGCGAGAAATGCGCAGTCTCTTTTGGTGAAGGAATAAAAACCGTGGTACCAGATCTCGGAGCTCCTGACGTAGGCGCTTGCGGGGATCTTTTCCGTGACGAAGGCCAGCAGGTCCTCGGCGTCGGTGAAACGCCCCTTCATGGCCTCCTCGTAGCCCTCGGTGATGATCTTCATGTCGTGGAGCTTCTCGTAAAGCAGGCTCTTCGGATCGAGGTCCGAGAGCAGCGCCTCTATGTCTTTCGGACCCAGGTCGTTCTGCTTCAGCTGGACGGTGAAATCCCCCGCGAGCTTGAGGAACTCCCTGCTCGAGGCGGAGCGGGAGAACCTTTTGAAGGAGGACGCGTTCTTGAGGGCGATCTTTCTTAAGAGCATGGTCCTGCCGAGGGTATCGACAGGCGTGAGCCCGGGCCCGCCGGTCTCGCGTATGATCTCCTGCTCCAGCTTGTTGCCCGACATGATGTGGAAGTCGAAGAAGCCGGGCCCTCCCAGCTTCTCGAAGGCCAGCTCTTCGGCCTTGAGGGTGAACTGGGCAGGGACCACGAGGATCACGCGCCTCGCGGGGCTCTTCCCCCCGCGCACGGCCTCTATGCTCTGCTTCAGTTTTGCGAAAAGCGCCTCCTCCAGCCTTTGGGAGGATCTGTCCGTGAATACGCTGAACATTTTCTCACCTCATTTTTAAAAATTATATCAAATAATCCTTGAAATTCACAGATGACCCTGCTATAATTCCACTGTTCGCAGATGAACGATATCCGATCTGGGGTATTGGCGCAGTTGGGAGCGCGCCACACTGGCAGTGTGGAGGTCAGGGGTTCGAATCCCCTATACTCCACCAGATACTAAAAGACCGTCCG
>JAEEIC010000279.1 GCA_016281165.1 Bacillota bacterium
TAAGGGACGAAGCCGAGGAGCTGGCCCAGAAATATACCGTGAGCGAGGACGGACCGCAGTAAGCGCGAAAATACCCGCGGCCGCGGGGCCCTGGGCCGGAATATCCCCAAGCATCATCAAGCCTCCGGTTTGTGCCGGAGGCGCTTTTACGGAGAAGAGAGAATGAAAAGGATACTCACCATACAGGACATATCGTGCTTCGGCAAATGCTCGACGACCATCACCCTGCCCGTGATCTCGGCCATGGGAGTCGAGACCGTCATCCTGCCGACCGCGGTGCTCTCCACCCACACTATGTTCAAAAATTTCACGGTGAAGGACCTGACCGACCAGCTGCTGCCCATCGCGGAGCACTGGCAGAGCGAGGGCGTGGAATTCGACGCGATCTACGCCGGCTATCTGGGCTCCGCCGAAGAGATCGATATCGCGAAAAAGATCTTCCGCATGTTCAGAAAAGAAGGGACGCTGGTCTTCATCGATCCCGTCATGGGAGACAACGGCAGGCTCTACGCCCGCTTCGGCGAAGAATATGTAAAGCTCAACAGGGAGCTCTGCGCCGAGGCCGACGTCATCGTGCCCAACATCACCGAGGCCTGCTTCATGACCGGAAACGAATACAAAGAGACTTATGACGAGGCCTATATCGACGGCCTGCTGGACGGCCTGGCGAGGCTCGGAGCGAAGAAAGCGGTGATCACCGGCGTCTCGCTCTCCCCCGGAAAGACCGGAGTGCGCGGCCTTGACAGCGCGGACGGCAGGCGCTTCACCTACCAGAACGACAGGGTGCCCGCATCCTTCCACGGCACGGGAGATCTTTTCGCCAGCGTGGCGGTGGGAGCCTTCGTACAGGGGATCTCCCTTGAGGACGCCTTCCGCGTCGCCGCGGACTACACCGCCCTAACCATCGAAGCGACCCTTAAGGAAGACCGCGATCCGCGCTTCGGCGTGACCTTCGAGAAGACCATCCCCGATCTCATCAGGATGCTGGGGCATTGAGCCTGGCGCGGCCTTCGGGTCTGACAGATGTCCGTAAGCGGCGGCGCCCGATCATCACCGGCGCTGCTTCATCCTGCTCCTTATCATCGCCATGTAACTGCTCATCTGGGTCTGCCTGTTCAGGCGGCCCAGATTCGTTTTATGATAGCGCCTTTCAAGCACCACGTCGTCCAGCTCCAGGATGGGCGTTTTTCTGTCTCTCACGCGCATGACCCACTCCGCCGTCTCGGAGCTGGGCATCTCCTCGTTGAAGAGGCCGATCTCCTCATAGAGGCCCCTTTCCGCCAGCATGCAGCCGGCGAGCATCCTCCTGTAGGGCAGAGGCTCGGTCTTGAGGGAGGCAGCCTCCTCTTCGCTGAGCTCGGGGGAGATGAAATCGCGGCAGAGGGCGCTCACGAGAGGAGCCCCTTTCTCTGCTTTGGCCCGCGCCATGATATCGACGGCCCCGGGCAGGAAGCGGTCGTCGGCGTCGAGATAAAGTATGTTCCTGCCCCTTGAGAGCCTAAAGGCGTCGTTGCGGGACGGGGCCTGGCCCTTGTGGGCGCGAAGGACGGCCGTCATGAAGCAGGGAAGCTCCCCGCTCATCATGAGCGAGCAGAGCGCCTCCGCGCTGCCGTCGGAGGAACCGTCGTCCACGGCGACGATCTCGCGGGAGCAGGCGCTTCCGGCGCAGCTCAAGACGGCTTCCCTCAGGTACTTCCCGGCGTTGTATACCGGGATCAGTATGCTGAGGTCCGGCCGGTCTTCGGGCTCATAATACTTCCGCCTTATGCCCCTCATGTAGGCCCTCATCACCCTGCTTTTGCGGTCCTCCTCCACCACGGAGGCGGAGAGACCGTCGTCTTTGATGTGCCTTATGTACAGGGGATCTTCGAGCAGTTCTCCCCAGATCCCGCCGCTCTTGGCCCTGACCAGCCACTCGGTGTCTTCGCCCACGCGCAGCCCCTCGTCCAGAAGGCCGATGCGCTCAAAAGCTTCCTTGCGCGCGCAGCAGGCGCATAAGTGGATGAGGTCTTTTTCCGCGTATGCGGCGAGGCGGCGGGTCCTGGGGGTGTCGTCGTCGAGCAGGGTGCGGCAGGCCGTGAAGGCGATCAGCTTTTGCGGATCCGCGGCGAAATGCGCGCGCAGGACTTCGGCGCGGCCGGCGGCCCATTCGTCGTCGGCGTCGCAGAAGGCGATCAGATCCCCCCGCGAGAGCCTGACGCCGGCGTTCCGGGCCGCGGCGGCGCCGCGGTTCGCGGAAAAGCGTACCAAAAGGACTCCGGGATCGCCGCCGTATCTTTCGCGCAGCAGGGCGAAGCTGCCGTCATCAGAAGCGTCGTCGACTATTATGAGCTCGTCTCCTGTCTTGAGCTGGGCGAGCAGGCTGTCCGCGCAGCGGAAGACCTGATCCTTCGAGTTATAGGCGGGCACTATCACCGAGAGCTTCATAGTTCCTCCAGAAATCCTTTAAGACAGAGGGCGTTGAGGCGCGTGTCCGCGCTGAGCTCGAACACGCAGGCGGGAAGGCCCTTGAGCAGCGACATCAAAGAGACGAAGACCTCCCTGCTTCCGAGCTCCCTGTTCTGATAGGAGGTCGACGAGAGCAGCGGGACCAGCATCCTCACGTCGGAGCTCCTGCGTATAACAGGCTTTTCGGCATGCGCGATGCGGGGGATGACGACCGCGCGTATCGGCAGGCTGTCCGCGACGTTCTTCCCGAAGGGCATGAGGTCGATGAGGTTCTTTCCCCTCTCCCCGCAACGCCAGAAGACGCGGCCCGCGAGCTCGGGCAGCATCTTCAGGGTGTCGTCTGTCATGTAGGCGGTGGAATAGAGCCTCACCGCGCGGGGGACATCCTCCCTCCTGACCATCAGATAATCGTCCGAGAGCAGGTCCAGTCCCGAGAGCAGAGAGGACAGAGCCAGAGTGGATTTGCCGCTGCCGCCGGCGCCCGAGATGAGCACGCCCTTGCTTTCGGCGCCTACGCAGGCGCTGTGAAGGAAGGTGAGGCCGTTCCTCATGGCCCACCAGCTGAGCTCCATGTGCAGGGGATGGGAGACGAAGCTGTCCAGGGAATGCTTGTCGGGACAGATCCAGATATATGTGGTACGCTCGGGGGCGGAATAGAAGCTGAAGAAACCGAAAAAGACGGAGACGGCGAGCTTTCCTTCTTCGCCCGACCAGACGAAGCGGCCCGTGGGGGAAGCCAGTTCCCCGGGCAGGAAGCGGGCCAGCTCATCCGAAGGCTTTAAAAAGCAGACGAAGGTCTCGGCGTCCTTAAGATCCGCGCCTTCGCGCAGGGCGGAGGCGAGCGAGACGAACATCAGCCGCGGAGGCTCAAAGCCCGCGCAAAGGAGCCTGATGTACTTTCCGTCGAGCTCGAGCAGCATCTCTTCGGACACGGGCTCCTCTTCAAGGAGCGCCCGCAGTTTTTTTCTCAGCGCTTCGGGATCCAATGCTCTCAGCTCCCCTGTCTTCCAAATAAGGCCTTGAGGCGGAAATACGACATCCTGCGCGGCTCGGGGCTTTGGGGGAAGCACCTGCGGTACCACTCCGCCCACTCGTCCGCGAAATGTATGTCATTGAATTTCCAGGGCTTGGCCTCGCCCGGAAAGTGGACTATGCGGGCATTCTCCCTGGCGAAGGCGAGGTCTTCGGGAGACGCGATGCAGTGTATCATGCAGTTGTAGAGCCTGTAGTCGCAGAGCACGGTCTTACCGTCGTAGATGAGATTGACTACGTCCTGGCCGGGGAAGAGGAAGCGCTCAGTCTTTTCAGGCTCCGCGGCCTTAAGCACCGCCTCTTTCGTGATGTTCTCGCGGCAGGCTCCGAGATCCATGAGCATCACGCCCGCGTTGAAATAGGTCCCGGGGCTTTTCAGCCCTAAGGAAAGGGCGTTCTTCGTTATCAGCTCCTGCATGGCGGGACCGTAGCCGCAGGCAGCGGCCATGTGCCCCTCCAGCGGCATGTCGTAGAACTCCTTTATGCTCTTCCTCACTATCATGTCGGCGTCGAGCCAGAGCACGCGGTCCAGGTCTTCGGGCAGGTATTCCGCCGCCAGCAGGCGGTAATAGGTCTCGCGGGTGATATGGATCCTCGTTTTTGAAGAGGCGAAGAGCTCTGAGGAGACACGCAGGCGGACATACTCTCCCCCGAAGCCCTGAACGAGCTTTTCGAGCCTTTCGCTGCCTTCGTCCGAAAGCTCCGATTCCAGCATAAATACCCTGTGCCGCCCGTCTTCGACGCAGGGATCGCTGGCAAAGAAGGAGCAGAGCATCACCGCCAGAGGCATCACGTAGCGGTCGTTGCAGCTCACCAGTATATTCATGGCGTCCGCCCTATTCCTTGGGGATGGGCCAGCCCATATCCTCGTCGACCTCGTGTATGGGATCCATCATCAGCAGGTCGGCGACGTCGGTGAAGCGCTCAAAACCGAGCTCCGGCAGGGACTCTCCTTCGATCTTTTCCGCGAAGGGAGCGGCGTCCTGCCCTGACGCGCCTTCCGGCAGGAGCATCTCCGCCGCCAGCAGGCTGTCGATGAAGGCGGAGAGCTTTTCGTCCGCCCCGCAGCCTTCCCCGAATCTTTCGGCCAGAGCCTTCGCGACGTCTTCCCTTCCGCAGCCGGAGGTCAGAGCCTCGAGCACGGCGGAGGACGCCTTGTCGAAGGCGTAATACTCGCCGCTGACGTGGTTCAGAACGATGTACTGGCCGTCGGCGAGATCGGCGTAGACCTTGTTATCGTTGAAAATGTACATTTATCCTCCTGTGATCAGACGATCTTCTTTATATACCGCAAAAGGAAGGCCGCCATACTTCCCTCGTGATGGGTCTCGCGGAAGAACTCGATGAACCCGACGGGAGCGCCGGCGCTGCGGTAGTCGGGCCCGGCATAGAGGCTGTAGGTCCGGCGGTAGAACGACAGGGCCCTGAGGGCTCTGGAGATACCGTATTTTTCCTCCTTGTGCGAGGCGAGGTAGTCCCTGTAATCTTTAAAGCAGCGCTTATACTCCGAGAGCTGCCGCTCTTTTTTCCGGTCCGCGGCGTCCTTCGTAAAATATTTTTCGAGCTCCGCGGGCGGCAGACGCTCGGGGAAGACCTCCGAAAAGACAGGCAGAAGGTCTTTGAGATAATAAAGGCTGCCCAGCTCTTCGGCCCTGTCCCTTACGGACTTCCAGTCCTTTATATCCCCCTTCTCGGCCACGCGCTCAAGATCGCAGAGCCACATGAGCCTTCTGCCCGTGTGCTCTCCCCTGATCTCGTCCCTGGCCTTGTTGTCGATTATGTGGATGAACATGTCCTCGGGCGCGGGGACGAAGACCCTGACGCCCTCATATTCGAACGCGGCGGCCCTCTCCCAGATCAGAGGGGAGGTGTTAACGCCGTATTTGAATATGCGGAAATGAAGATCGAGATCCTTCTGCGGGCCGATTATGGTCTGGGAATGTATCGAATCGTAAGCCTTCGCCGCGCCTTCCGCCGAGAGCGCCAGGTCCCTGGCCTCTTCAAAGCGCTCCTTCGGCACCGCGAGGTCGAAATCGGACATCTCCCGGGGGACGCCCGGGGCGTAATACGTCCTCATGGCCATGCCCTTTATGATCATCACCGGTATGCCCGCGGCGGCCAGGCGCCTGATCTGCCCGTTGAGCCAGGGCACGCCGTATATGTCGCGCAGGCGCATGGAACGGTATATGCCCTCGAGGCGGGGCCTTAGGGAGGCGGGGAAGGCCCGCCAGTCCGTCTTTATGCCCAAAAGAGCCAGCAGCAGAAGGCGCTCGGCCCTCTCGCCGTCGATATCCAGGCCCGCAAGCAGGGAGCTCACCTCATCCGCGGGGCAGGAGGATCCCGAAAACAGCAGCCTCAGCAGCGTCTTGTCCTGTTTTCCGATCTCCATCAGCTTCCTCCCCCTGTCCGCAAAACAGCCCCCACCCGGGAGGCTGCTTGCTCCGCTCAAGATATCTTCAGCGGCTCTCAGTTATTTATCGTGGTGTATATCTCGCCGTCCTTGATCTCGAACATGACCGGCTGGGAGACGGCCACGTTGCCCTGGACGTCGGTCATCTCGTAGACCATGGCGTACTTGCCGCCCGAGAGCTCGACCTCTTCGAAGGTCGTGTCCTTGTCTATGGTCACCGTACCGACGGTGTAGTATTCGAAATCATCCGCGGCGGAAGTCTTCGCGATCTTCCAGAGCACGGTCACGACGTCGCCCTCGGCCAGCTGGCGCAGCTCCTTGGCGCTCATGCCCGTCACCGGATCGAGGCCCTTGGTCGCGCCCAGGACCATCCACTGCTCCTGCGCGAAGACGTAGGCCACCACCAGATTGTACTGCTGGTTATTGAGCAGCACCGGCACGGAGTAGATATTGTACTCGTCGCCCTTGACGTTGGAGAGCTCAAGATAGACGGGCATGCCGTCCAGGCCGGCCCATACTCCCCTGAAGTTGTCGGCGAAGATGCCGTTCTTCCAGTCGGCCTGCAGGTCGTTGTCATAGCCCATGTTGACCATGACGCCGTCAGCCATGTAGAAGAGCTCGAAATTGACGGCGGAGAGGACCGCGTCGGCCTTCCCGCCCAGGTTGATGTAAGAGGTGCCGGTCTTCTTGTCGAGCTTGACCTCCTGGCCCTCCCAGCCCATGGTCTTCACGGTCTCCACCTTGGGGATCTCGGTGACCGGAGCCTGGGGAGCGGAAGGAGTCGTGCCGCCCGAGGATATCAGTTCCTGCAGGTACTTTCTGCCCTCGGAACCGAGATCGCCGGTGAGCTGGTACTCGTAGAAGTACTTGAAGCTGTCACTGGGGCTCATGACGATCCCAGGGTCAGCGTACTTGCCGTAATCTCTGCGGTCGCCGTTGTACGAATAGTAGCAGGAAAGGCCGCTGGAGCTCGCCCTGTAGGGGCCGTTGACCTTATATATGACGCAGTCGTTCAGGGCGTCGATGACCCTCTGGGAGCTGCCCATGATAGAGCCCGACTGGCGGGCCAGATCGCCCAGGTCGACCATGTTGGTATAGCCCTGGTTCTTGGTGTTGCCGCCGTAGTTCTCGCTGTTCCTGGCCGCGCGGCCAAAGGCTGAGATGAAGCCGTTGGTCCTGACGGCGCTGGTGAGGGCCTCCGCTCCGAAGTCCTCATAGGCCTCCACGAGGGGCTCGAGCTTTCCGAGCTCGGTGACGGAGAGGGTGAGGTTGGAGGCGGTGCCGTCCTTCTGGCAGCCGTAGACGAAGGCGTCGCATATCTCCCTGCCGAGCTTCGCTCCGTCCATGGAAGGATCTTTGGCGAGAGCCTGGACCCACTGGGTATAGAACCAGCCGTTGCCCGGCTCGCTCTCTTCGGAGGCGACCAGGTAGCGGGCGATGTCGCTGAAGGTGTAGGCGACGTCTATGGTCGCCATCAGGCAGGTGTCGAAGCCCACGACCTCAAGAGGCGGGTTCTCGGCGTCGGTGCCAAAGACGGATCCGCAGGCCGCGTACATCTCATAAAGGGTGAGAGAATCGTAGTTGTAGAGCTCGTCGAAGGCCGCGCCCGTGACGCTGCCGCCGCCGTGATCCCAGAAGATGATGCCCCTCTTGTCGGCGGGGTAATTGTCTCTGGCGAATTCGAGGAACTCGCCCAGGGTCTCGGCGTCGCCCATGCTGGAGACGGGCTTCTCCGCGACCTGGTAGAGGCCGTTGGAGTCATAGACCCAGTACTGCAGCTTCCTGCTGCTCATGTAATTGTTGCGCCAGGTCTTGCTGCCGCCGGTGACGATGACGAAGACCACGTCGTCGGGGAGCTTGACCTGCGAGAGCTCCATCAGGTCGATGGTGGCGCAGCCGCCGTCGCTCTCGAGGTTGGAGCCGCAGAGATACCAGTAGAAGGCCCACTTGTAGTTGCCTTCATGGGCCGGGATCGCGGTCTGCGTGCCCGAAGACTGGCTCTGGGAAGGCTGCGAGGGCGTCTGGCTCTGGGCGGGCTTGGGCGCGCTCTGCTGTGAGGGCTGGCTCTGGTAGCTCTGTCCCGCCGGGACCACCTGCACGTAGCCGCAGGCGCTCATGGAAAGGACCAGCAGCAGGGCCAGCATTATCGCTGTGAGTTTTTTCATCGTTAGTTCTCCTGTTTATATCAGACCGGCTCGCGCCGTTTTGACGATCTAAAGATCTCTGGAATCGAGGACTATGGTGAAGGGCCCGTCGTTCACGAGCTCTATCCTCATGTCGGCTCCGAACACGCCTCTTTCCACCGTCGGAACGTACTTTTTCGCCTCTTCGATGATGTGGTCGTACATGGGAGAGGCCATGTCGGGCTTTCCGGCGTTGATGAAGCTGGGACGGTTGCCTTTTTTGCAGTCCGCGTAGAGCGTGAACTGCGAGATCAGCAGCAGCTCTCCGCCCACGTCGGCGAGAGAGAGATTGGTCTTCCCTTCCGCGTCGGCGAAGATGCGCAGGCCGCACATCTTTTTGACCATCTTGTCGGCCAGCTCCTCGGTATCGCTCTGGGCGATGCCTATGAGGACGAGAAAACCGTCCTTTATGCTGCCGCGGACCTGCCCGTCGATGGTGACGGAGGCGGAGGTGACTCTCTGGATCACGAATTTCATGTATAAGATCTCCTTCTTATCGATCTATTATATCCGATATCCGCAGTAAATACACGTATATTTTTCATGTTTGTCCTTGCGCCGGGACCGGAAAGAGAGGCGGAGTAATTGACTATCTTTTAGACAATCAGTCCTCCCCTGTCACTTTGCGTTTGCCTTGCGGGGGAGGCGATGATAAAATATATTGAATATGCGGAAAGGAAAGTCCGGGCCCTGCGGTCCCGGCGATAAAAAATGAAGTTTTCCGAGATGAGATACGAAAGGCCCGACGGCGAGGCTCTCAAAAAAAGCCTGGCGAAGCTCTGCGGGGACCTGAAGAACGCCGCGGACCTCGAAGGAGCGAAAAAGGCCTTCCTCGCCATAGAGGAGCTGAGCGCGGAGTTCTCCACCCTCTCCACCCTGGTCTCCATCAGGCATTCCATCGACACGAGGGACGAGTTCTACGAGAAAGAGAACGATTTCTGGAACGCCCTCCTGCCGGA
>JAEEIC010000280.1 GCA_016281165.1 Bacillota bacterium
TCTTGAAGGAACCGATCTGGCCGATGTTGGCGACGTGGGTGCCGCCGCAGAACTCCATGGAGAAGCCGGGCACGGTCACGACTCTGACTTCATTTCCGTACTTCTCGCCGAAGAGCATCATGGCGCCCAGCTTTTTGGCTTCTTCGATGGGCATGACCTTCCAGTCAACGTCGGTAAACAGTATAATATTATCGTTAACTATCTTCTCGACTCTGGCGATCTCGTCGTCGCTCAGCGCCTCGAAATGGGTGAAGTCGAACCTGAGCCCGTCCTTGGAAACGAGAGAACCGGCCTGCTCGACGTGGTCTCCCAGCACGATCTGCAGAGCCTTCTGCAGCAGATGGGTCGCGGTATGATTGCGCTCGCAGGCGTGTCTGGTCGCGGGATCGACCGCGGCAATGACTGTATCACCGCACAGGACCTCTCCTTTTTCGATCACGGCCTTGTGCACGTAGACGCCGCCGACCTTGACGGTGTCGGTGACGAGGGCCTCGAAGCTCTCGGAGCTCAGACGGCCGCAGTCGCCCTTCTGGCCGCCGCCCTCGCCGTAGAAGGGAGTCCTGTCGAGGACTATCCTCACCTGATCGCCTTCGGAGGCGCTGTGAAGGGAGCTGAGCCCGCTCACGATGCCGAGCACCTTCGCCTCGTCCTTCAGCCTGTCATAGCCGGTGAAGACGGTCTGGGGATAAGAGGTGAACATGGAGGATTCGTCCTTCCAGCCCTCGTTGTCCTCGGCCTTTCTGGCCGCTCTGGCCTGCTCCTTCTGCGCCTTCATGGCGGCAGTGTAGCCTTCCATGTCGACACCGCAGCCGTTGTCCTCGGCGATCTCTTTGGTGAGCTCGATGGGGAAGCCGTAGGTGTCATAGAGCCTGAAGGCCAGGTCTCCGGGAAGGATATCGCTGCCCGAAGCCTTGAGCTGCTTTATATGCTCGTCGAGCATCTCAGAACCGCTGTCGATGGTGGCGGCGAACTTGTCCTCTTCGATGCCGATGATCTTCTTGATATAGTCGCGCCTGGTCAGAAGCTCGGGATAGGCGCCGCCGGAGGTCTCGAAGACCTTTTCGCACAGATCCTTGAGGAAGGTGCCCTTGATCCCCAGCAGCCTGCCGTGGCGGGCCGCCCTTCTGAGCAGCCTCCTCAGGACGTAGCCGCGGCCCTCGTTGGAGGGGAGCACGCCGTCGCAGATCATGAAGGTGACCGATCTGATGTGGTCGGTGATGATGCGGATGGAGACGTCGGTCTTGCCGGCTCCGCCCCCGTAGGTCTTGCCGGAAAGGCGGCAGATCTCCTGCAGTATCGCCTGCATGGTGTCGACGTTGTAGATCGAATCGACGCCCTGCATGATGCAGGCCATGCGCTCCAGGCCCATGCCGGTGTCTATGTTCTTGTGCTCGAGCTCAAGATAGCTGCCGTCCTCCTGACGGTCGAACTGGGTGAAGACGTGGTTCCAGAACTCCATGTAGCGGTCGCAGTCGCAGCCGGGCTTGCAGTCGGGCTTGCCGCAGCCGAACTCCTCGCCTCTGTCGTAGTATATCTCCGAGCAGGGGCCGCAGGGACCTACGCCTATCTCCCAGAAGTTGTCGTCCTTGCCCAGGCGGACGATGCGCTCCGCGGGAAGGCCGATCTCCTTGTTCCAGATCTCATAGGCCTCATCGTCGTCCTCGTAGACCGTGGCCCAGAGCTTGTCGGCGGGGATGCCCAGCCACTCCTCGGAGGTGATGAACTCCCAGCCCCAGGTGAGGGATTCGCGCTTGAAATAGTCGCCGAAGCTGAAGTTGCCCAGCATCTCGAAATAGGTCGCGTGTCTGGCGGTATGGCCGACGTTGTCGATGTCGTTGGTCCTGATGCACTTCTGGCAGGTGGTCATCCTGCTCCTGGGCGGAGTCTCCAGACCGGCGAAGTAAGGCTTGAGGGGCGCCATGCCGGCGGGTATCAGCAGCAGGCTCTTATCGTTATCGGGTATAAGAGAATAGCTGGCGTGCCTTAAGCAGCCCTTGCTCTCCCAGAACGAAAGGAACTTTTCTCTTATCTCGTTTACTCCCATGTATCTCATTTAAAAAGACCTCCATAAAATTGAACACTTTATAATACAAAAAATATCTCTTCATGTAAAGGGTCATGAAGAGATTTAAGTAGAAACGCGTTCGCCGCGAAGCGTTCAGCTGCCTTTTTTCCTGTTTTTGAGCCTGGGATCGTCCGGATCCACTATCTCTATATTCTCGAGCTGCTGTATGAAACTGGCCCTGAACTCGTCGAGGAACTTTTTCCTGAGATGGGCCTGCTCGATCAGCTCCTCTTCGCTCAAAGCCTCTCCCCTTTTTTTCTTGTGCGCAAGCTCGTTGATCCTGTCGATCTCATTCTTTAACATATATGCTGTCCTTTATCTTTTCATAAGTCGCGGGCCCGATGCCTTTGACGCGGAGGATGTCCTCCTTGCGCGTAAAGCCGCCGCTGTCCCTTCTGTATTCGATGATCGCCTCTGCCTTGACCGGCCCTATGCCCTTAAGGCTCTGGAGCTCGTAAGATCCGGCGCTGTTGATGTCTATCAGGCCCTCATATATCCCGTCGGACGGGGCCTTTGCTGGCTCTGAGGAAGCCGGGAGAGCTTCCGATATCCCTTCCGAGGCGGGATCCTGCTCCTCTTCCTCCGCCGTAAAGACCGAAGCGCCGGGAACGCCGCGCGGCTGCTCCCGCTCTTCCGCGTACGCGGACTGCGCGACAGGCTTTAAGAGCGTTATCTCGCCCGGCTCCCCGCCCTTCACATAAGAAGCCATCGAGCCTATGGCCGTGACGGCCACGAA
>JAEEIC010000281.1 GCA_016281165.1 Bacillota bacterium
CCCAAGCTCATGATGGGCCCCATCGTCAGCTTCGACGACTTCGAGGAAAGGTATGAGCGCATGAGCCCCTCGGCGGGCATGTGCGCGGACGGCTGCTTCCTCTTTACCGTCGGCCTGGCCAAAAAGGCCCTCCTCGCGGGGCCTCTCGCTGCGTTCTGCGCCGGGCTCTGGCCCGACGCCTCCTCGTCTCCTCTGTCCGCCTGGACGGCCCTCATCGCCTTCGGCCTTGAGCTTTACTACGATTTCAGCGGCTACAGCGACATGGCGAGGGGCCTGGGTCTCATGTGCGGGATCGATCCGGGCGTGAACTTCGACCATCCCTACTGCTCCGCCTCGGTCTCCGAGTTCTGGCGCCGCTGGCATATGAGCCTGGGGGCCTGGTTCAGAAAGTATCTCTACTTCCCCCTCGGCGGCAGCAGGAAGGGCAGGGGCAGGACCCTCCTTAACCTTATGATCGTCTGGCTCGCCACCGGGATCTGGCACGGGAACACCCTTAACTACCTCGTCTGGGGCGCGGGACTGGGCCTCGTCATCTGCTTTGAGAAGCTCACAGACTTTTCGAAGAAGGTACCGGCTCTTCTCGGGAACCTCTGGCAGCTCTTCTGGATACTGCTGGGCTGGGTCCTCTTCAATACCGCGGACTTCGCCGAAGCCCTGGACTTTTACCGCAGCCTCTTCAGCGGTTTTCCGCTCTACGTCAGCGCCAGCCTCGCGGGCTCCGTCCACGACAGCTGGGGACTGCTCGCGGTCTCCCTTTTCGGGGCTTCGCCTCTCGTCTCAGGCTGCGCGAAGGAGCTCTGGGGAGAGGGAAAGGGCGTCCTTCGGAACGCTATACGTAATATTATTATGGTCACCCTGCTTGCGCTTTCGGTGATCATGCTCATAAACTCGGGCTACAGCGCCTTTATCTACGCAAGGTTTTAGACAATGAACAGGATAGGATCTCTCATCACGGCGGCCCTTTTCTTCGCCTCGACATTAAGCGGTTCCATAGGCACTTTATGCGCTCCCTACGCGGATTTTTCTCCCATAGAGAACCGCGAGCTGGCGGAGCTTCCCTCCGCGGAGCTCTTGCGCGTCTCTCCCTCCGAATACTGCGAAAAGCTCGAAGAGTATCTCAGCGATCATTTCGCCTTAAGAGACGCCATGATCTCGGCCTATACCCGCTATCTTCTCGCCTGCGGCAAGAAGAACGTAAGGGGCCTTCTGGTGCTCGACGAGCACGAGCAGCAGGTAGCGTCAGCGGAGGCGGCCGAAGAAGGGGAGTTCCGCATAAGCTCCGATTTCCTCTTCAACGAGGTCTTCACGGTGGTCAGGAACCGCTGCGGCTGGCTGGCCGAGAACATCGACAACGCCCAGAAGCAGAGCGGGGCCGAATTCATCTACGTCATCGTTCCCGAGAAGGTCCTCGCCCTCGCCGAGGGGAGCCCGTCCCTAGATGACAGCCTCTGCCGCGAGAACCTGAGCTTCATCAAGGCAGGCGCCGCCGATCACGACGTAAAGGTCATAGACCTCTGCGAAGCGGTCCTGGCTGAATACCCGATCAGGGACAGGGCCCAGATGTATTACAAGAGCGATTTCCACTGGAACCATCTCGGCGCCTACAGGGCTTCGGAGCTTTTGGCGATGGAGCTGGCCCAAGAGGGCTGCATCTCGCCTCTCTCCATCCCCGTGGATTCCGACTTCTACTGGCGCGATCTTTCCGCGAGCTACAGTTATAAAGGCGATCTCTCGCAGAGGCTCACGGAAAAAGCCGGGAACGAGTTCATTCCCTTCTACATGCCGGCCGATATCGAAGGCATGAGCTGGTACAGTTCGCTTGAGGGCGGCAAGACCGCGAGGCGCTTCGTCATCGGCTCCGGCCTCGACCTTCCGAAGGGGAGCGAGCTTTCCTACAACCTGCTCTCGACCTATAACGTGGCCTATTTCAGGATCGAGAACGAGCACGCCCTCGAGGACAAGAGGGTGCTGATCGTGAAGGATTCGATGGAGAACGCCTGCACCGACTACTTCTCTGTGCTCTTCAGGGAGATAAACGTGGTCGATCCCCGGCTCAAGGCGCCGGCCTTCAAGGAAATACTTGAAAAAAGGAGCATCGATCTGGTACTCTTTATATACCACGAGAACAACGTGAGCTCCGAGCTGATGAATTACGTCAAGGGAGCGAAGGTCGAGTGATCCCCGCCTTCGGGCGAAACGCATATACTTTAACGTCAGTTTAACGAAAGGGAGGAACATCATGCCGTACGTAGCGATCAAGTCTTACCCCAAGGATGAAGAGACCAAGAAGAAGCTGGTCGAGAAGATCAACGAAGCAGTAATGGAGGTCTGCGGCGTGCCCCAGCAGGCCGTTACCATCACCTATGAGGAGTTCCCCAAGGAGGAGTGGGCGGAGAAGGTCGTCAAGGCCCAGGTCGAGCCCATCGCCGACAAGCTCTATATCAACAAGGGCGAAAAACTCTACAAGTAGGCTCTTTCGCGGGCGTCTGCCCGCGGGAGCGAAGGATCCTCAAGCTGCCGTCCGCGAGGGCGGCGGTTTTTTGTTCCCGGCGGCGCCCGCGGCAAAGAAGCTTTTTGCCCGACAACTGTCATTTTTGACGGGGCGCGGCGTCCGTTACATTGTATAATGGACATGTAAGGCACTGAAAGGAGGGCACGCGTGACCGCCAGCGGCAAGAGGAACATCGCCTATATCTGCGCTTCCCTCGTTTTGTACTGCGTCCTTCGCAATCTCCTTTACAACAGGGGCTTCGCAGATCTTTTCTCCCAGCACTACTGCGGGGCGTTCGCGCTCTCATGGGCCATCTCCGCGCGCAAGAGGGTGACTGACAAAAGGCTCATGCGCCAGCTCTTCGGCATCTCCTTCTGCCTCATCTTTTACATGCTCTGCCAGAGCGTCAATTACCGTTTCTGCCAGGATTCCGAGGCTGTGTCCCGCTATGCCTGGTACTGCTATTACCTCTTCATGGCCGCCGCGCTGCTGCTCTTCTACGACGTCTCCCTTTCCTGCTACCGGAAGCCCGAAGAAGGGCCGGGGCGCTTTCAGAAGCTCCTGAACGTCCTGAGCGTCGGCCTTGCCCTCGGGATGCTCACCAACGACCTTCATTTTCTCGCCTTCCGCTTCAAGACCGGCGAGATGCTCTCCTCGAGCCCCAGGTCCTTCGGGCCGCTGTATATCATATATGTCGCCTGGTTCACGCTCATCTCCGCCTGCGCCGTTTTCGTCGTCGTGAGGAAGTACCGCACCGTGCGCAGGAGGAGCGAATGGCTGCTTTTGCTCATACCGATAATCCTGCTCCTGCTCTATATAGCCGCCGATATCACGGGCCATGTCCCCAGGATACGCGGCATAAAGCTCATGCAGCTGGGAGAAGCTTTTACCTTCGCTGTCATCTCCTTCCTTGAGATCTGCGTGGATCTGGGCATGATACCGGCCAACACCGATTACGAGAGGCTCTTCTCGCTCTCGGACCTTCACGCCGTGATAGTGGACGGCGGCGGCCGGGCGCGCTACGCCTCCTCGGGCCAGGCTTATCCCTTCCCTGAGGATCCCGACCTGCTGGTCCTGAAGCACCCCATCTCCGGCGGCAGCGTCGAATGGTCCGCGGACGTCTCGGACCTCAATTCCCTCAACCGCGAGCTCACCGAGGTCACGCGCAGCATAGACGCGCGGAACGAGTACCTCTCGACCGAGGCGCGGGTGCGGCAGGAGAGGACGGAGGCCGAGACCAGGAACCGCATCTATGACGAGATCACGAGGATAGTGAAGCCCCAGCTCAGCCTCATCGAGGAGCTGCTGGACAGCGGCGAGAGGCCCTTTGACGAGAGGCTGAGGACGATCGCGGTGATCTGCGCCTATATCAAGCGCAGGAGCAATATGCAGATACTGGCGCGGGAGCCTCTCATGCCTTTAAAGGAGCTCTCTTTGGCGGTCGCCGAGAGCCTCGATTTCGTGAAGCTCCTGGGCGTCAACGCCGCCATGGTGAGCACGGCGGAGGGCGACAGGCCTTCCGGCCTCATCATCGCCGCCTACGAGCAGGTCGAGGCCGTCCTCGAGGACTGTATGGAGAGCCTCATGGACCTGATGATATCCATCGGCGCGGACGGGGAGGGCGTCAGCCTGCGCGTGATGATGAGGGCGGGCGACATGAGCCTGTCGGCGGAGCCCGCCGTCCTGCCCGCGGGCGTGGTCAGGAGCGTCTCCGTCGCCAAGAACGGCCAGGATATGATACTGGCCTTCACCTTCAGGGAAGGAGGGAGCGCCTCATGAGCGGTTTCTCTTTCTACTGGTTCGTCTACGGCATCCTGAGCACCGTCCTGTTCTGGGGCGCCTGGGTCCTCGTGTGCTTCAGCCTCCGTCAAAAGCGCTATGCCTTCCTCGCCGGGAACGCTCTTATGCTAATCGTATGCTATCTGCTGATACAGCTGGTCTGCACCCGGGCGAGGCCCGTCAACTGCCCCGAACTGCTGATCGGGCTCTCCTTCCGCTTCGCGGGGCTCCCGAAGGCGGTCTCGGCCCTACTGCTCCTGACCGTTTTCGCCGCCGAGGGCCTGCTCTTCACCGACTTTGCCCGCTACGAGAGGGAGCATATCACGGTCATGTCGGTCAAGGAGGCTGTCGACAGCCTGCCGACGGGCGTCTGCTTTTATACCGAGACCGGACGGGTGCTCATGATCAACAAAGCCATGGAGAGCTTCGCCAGGCAGGCCGGATGCCCCCTCGACGCGGGCGGAAGGGCGCTTTGCCTGAGCGTCGTTTCGGGAGAGCTCTCGCCGGGCTTTGAGAGGCGCGCGGAGGGCGGGAGACTGCTGATCACCACGCCGGACGGCAGGGCCCTGAGCGTGAGAGAAGGGGAGACCGTTTTCGACGGCGGCCCTCTGTACATGCTCAGCCTCACCGACGTGAGCGAGGTCTACGCCAAGACTCTCTCCTTAAGGAAGCTGCACGGGAGGCTCTCGGCCTTAAGCGGGAGGCTCACCGAATACAACAGGCAGATAGTCGGTCTCACGGCGGAGAAGGAGCTCCTCGCCGCGAGAGTGAGCCTCCACGACGAGATGGGGGCGGATCTGCTCAGCATAAAGAACTACCTCGAGAACGGCGGCGGCGAAGAGGAAAGGCTGCGCATCGAGAAGCGCCTGAGGAGAGATCTCGATCTCCTCTTCACCGGCCAGGCTTCAACGCCCCGCGACGAATACGAACAGATCCTCGAGACCGCGCAGAGGCTCGGTATGGAGATAGAGATAGAGGGCAGCCTGCCGCGGACGCAGCCCCAAAAGCACGCCGCGGCGACGGCGATACACGAATGCCTCACGAATACGATACGCCACGCGAAAGGAAAGAAGCTCACGGTGAGCGCGCGGGAGAGCGGGGGCATGATCACCCTGTCTCTCACCAACGACGGGATACAGCCGTCGGAAGAGATAAAGGAAAAGGGCGGCCTCGCCTCGCTGCGCGCCCTGACGGAGATGATCCCCGGCGCGTCGATGGAGATACTGGTCTCGCCCTCGTTCTGCGTAAGGCTCACCATGCCAAAGGAGGTGCCCGATGCCTTATAGAGTGCTCGTAGTTGACGATCAGATCGTTCCCCGCCAGCTCTTCGAGAACATCATCGATTCCTCGGACAGATACGAGATCGCCGCCTGCATAGATTCGGCCAGGATGGCCGACGCCTGGTGCGCCTCGGGCGGGGTCGACCTCGTGCTGATGGACGTGGTCATGCAGGACGGCTTCAGCGGCCTCGACGCCGCCGCCAGGATCAGGCAGTCCTATCCCGGGATAAAGATCATGATAGTGACCTCTCTGCCCGACGCAAGGTTCCTCGAGAGGGCGAAGGAGATAGGGGTCGATTCCTTCTGGTACAAGGAGGTCCAGGCCCTGCCGATGCTCGAGATCATGGACAGGACCATGGCGGGGGAGAGGATCTTCCCCGACCGTCCGCCGGTGAGCAGCCTCGGTGAAGCCAGCAGCGCGGAGCTCACCGAAAGGGAGCTCGACATCTTAAGAGCCCTCGCCGAAGGACTCACCGACAGGGAGATCGCGCAGAGATCCTTCCTCTCCGTCACCACCGTCCGCTATCATGTGAACAACCTGATGGCGAAGACCGGCCTCTCCTCGCGTACGGAGCTGGCGGTCCGCGCCGTGCGCAGCGGGATAGTGGTGCCCGGTATAGGTCAGGATCATTGAGTTTTCGATACAATTTGATGACATTGTTGCGCCTGCTTTGATAATCGTTTACAATATCATCAGGAGGTCTGAAGAAATGAAAAAAAATCTTATGATCGCGGCTCTTCTGCTCGCGCTCTCAATGATACTCAGCGGCTGCGCCGCTTCCTACACTGTATCCGCCGCCGAGCCGGAAAAGCCGGTCCCCGAGCCTTCTCCGGCCCCGGTCCCCGTCCCCGTCCAGCCTGAGGAGTCCGTCGGCGAGGTCACGGTCTCCGCTTCCGGCACCGTCACTCTCGTGCCCGACAAGGCGATACTCTCCTTCGGCGTCACAACCGAAGACGAGAAGGCCGAGGCGGCCCAGAAGAAGAACACCGAGTCCGTCAACAAGGTCATCGAGACCCTCAAGGCCCGCGGCGTCGAAGAGAAGAGCATACGCACCGCGAATTACAACATGTATCCCAGATACGACTGGTCGCAGAACAAGGAGACCATCATCGGCTACACGGTCAACACCACCATCACCGTCCAGGATCAGGGGATCGACGAGATGGGAAAGATCATCTCCGCCTGCGTCGAAGCCGGCATAAACCGGGTCGAGAGCGTCAGGTTCCTCTGCAGCGGTTATGACGCGGCCTACATCGAAGCGCTCGGGAAGGCCATGGACGCCGCAAAGATCAAGGGCGAGGCTCTGGCCAAAGCGGCGGGAAGGAGCCTGGCCGAAGCCGTCACAATCAACGAGGGCTGGCAGGACACCTCCGCGAGATACGGAAAGAACGCCGCCGTCCCCGCCATGGCGGATGAAGCCGAAGCCTACTTCGAGGGCAGCGCGGTCAGCCTGCAGCCAGGAGAGACAGAGATCACGGCCAATGTGACTGTCACTTATAAAATGAGATGAGCCGCCAGGCGGCTGCCGAAAAATGTCCGCGACCCGGACATTTTTTTATAAAGACTGTCATTTTTGACGGGGCGAAGCCCCTGTCCGCATAGTATCATCAGAGTATCGGAATGCTTTTCGCGTTTCAGAAAGAGAGGCTAACAAATGAGAGTTAAACGACCGCTTTCCCTTTTGATAAGCGTCATGCTCCTGATCTCGCTGCTGCCTGCCCAGGTCTTCGCTGAAGTCGGCGAGTTGTTCCACGCATCGGAGAGTACCCAGACCTGGACGATCGGCGTGAATGATAGAAAGACTGTCACCATCGACCCGGAAGGCGTCTGGGTGTCGATGGACGTCTCCGGGCTGCCGGCAGGTCTCGACTGGGGTTACGGAGAGGCTCAGGATCCCTATATCTACGGTACCCCCACAGGCCCCGCGGGGACATACGCCGTGCTGATCGTCGGCAAGGCGACAGGCAGCGATGTCCGCTACAGCCACAAAGTGACCATTACGCTGAAAGAGCCTCCCAAGACTCTTCGCTTCGACACCAGCTTCACTTTCTGGGCCGGCGAGGAATACAGCGACATGAGAGTCAACGTGGACAGGGATGCCTATGAATCCGTTTGGGACAATATCCAGTTCAGCGGACAGCTCCCTCCCGGAATGGAGTGGTACTATGAAGAGGGCACCGACCCCAGGATCTACGGCACTCCGACCGGCCCCGCCAAGACCTACAACGCCTACTTCACAGGCGAGATCTACGGTTACGACGATACTCTGATCATGGCCGTTTCCATTGAGGTGCTCGAGCCCAAAACAAGAAAGACCTCTGAGACCTTCTATCTTACGAAGGGCGAGGAG